>NZ_JABWMS020000011.1:0-108346 GCF_013369155.2 Escherichia sp. 94.0001
CCAGTCTGGTACTTTGATACCGTAAAATCTGGAGCGTCCATCTCATTATCCCTGTAAAACGCGCCCTCAGCCCACATCCATGTGGGCTGCCCCGGCCTTCAGGGAACGCCTCGGCGATTTTGACGCCACCAAACAACCGTGCGGCCTATTGATAAAGAGCTAACACATTGTCAAAAAACATCACTATGGTTTCTTAGAGTTTCTCGATATCAATGGTCTGAATAGCCCTTGCAATATCAGGGGAATTATTCAACACCCGAACATGCTGAAATAATTCCGTTGCTTCATCGTATTCTTTACGCAAATAACTCAACCACTGTTTAATCCGCGCAACGTGATATAACCCAGTATCGCCCTGCTTTTCCAGACGGGTATATTTTTGTAGCAAAGCAACCACCTCCGGCCACGGCATTCGCGGTTCGTTATATTTTACCACCCGGCTCAGGTTGGGAATATTGAGCGCTCCGCGACCAATCATCACCGCGTCACAGCCGCTGATCGCCATACACTGTTGCGCGCTCTGCCAGTCCCAGATTTCACCGTTGGCAATCACCGGAATATTCAGCCGTTGGCGAATCTCGCCAATCGCCTGCCAGTCAATATGCTCCGCGCGGTAACCCTGCTCTTTTGTCCGCCCATGCACCACCAACTCCGTAGCGCCAGCCTGTTGAACCGCATCGGCGATTTCAAATTTCTTCTCACCGCTGTCCCAGCCCAGACGCACTTTCACACTGACGGGCAAATGCGCCGGTACAGCTTCACGCATCGCTTTTGCACCCTGGTAGATGAGTTCAGGATCTTTGAGTAGTGTCGCCCCACCGCCGCTACCGTTAACCGTTTTCGACGGACAGCCGCAATTAAGATCCACACCCCAGGAACCTAACTCCACCGCACGGGCGGCGTTCTCTGCCAGCCATTGTGGGAACTGACCCAGCAATTGCACGCGCACCAGCGTACCGGATGGCGTTCGGCTGGTGTTTTGTAGCTCCGGGCAAATGCGATGAAAAACTTTTACCGGCAGCAGTTGATCCACCACGCGGACAAACTCGGTGATGCACAGATCGTAGTCGTTAACTTCGGTCAACAATTCACGCACCAGAGAGTCGAGTACACCCTCCATCGGCGCCAGTAACACACGCATATCATCACCCGCAAAAAAATGAGGCGCTATGTTAGCGCCTCTGGTGTTTGCAGACAAACTGACTTACTGATTAATTCGGGCAAGATTTTTCCCCTCACCCTAACCCTCTCCCCCAAGGGGCGAGGGGACCGTCCGTGCACCTGATTAGGTAAGAAGTACTCAGCGTGGTTGCAGACAGTTATCTTCTTTCCAGCCGTACAGCCACTCCATGCCGCGATAAAACTCTGCCTGCGATTTCCCTTTCCACAGCAGGTTACGTACCTGACGTTCTACCCCTGCGGCGTGATAAACCCGCCCCATTTCACGGGTCGACCAGACGATGCGCGCGGTACGCGGAATACGTACCGACTCATACAGCGCAAAAGCTTGCGCCGCATCACCCTCACACTGCGCCAGCGCCTTACCCAGCGTTACTGCATCTTCCAGCGCCATACAGGCACCTTGTGCCATATACTGCGCCACCGGATGGGCCGCATCGCCCACCAGCGTAATGCGGTTAGTCCCCCATTTCCCTACCGGTTCACGATCGGCCGTTGACCAGCGTCGCCATGACGTCGGTTTATCCAGCATCTGGCGAGGACGCGGGTGAATGCCTTCAAAATAAGAAAGCACTTCCTCTTTACTGCCATCCTTCACGCCCCACTCTTCCTGGTGGCGGCTGTGGAATGTCACCACCAGGTTATACTGCTTGCCGCCGCGCAAAGGATAATGCACCAGGTGACAGTGCGGCCCCGCCCACAATACCGGCGCATTAATACGTAAATCTTCCGGCATATCCGCACAATCGATAACCGCACGGTAGACCACATGACCGGTGACGCGCGGCGCATCGCCTAATAAGCTCTGGCGCACCACTGACTTCACGCCATCACATCCAATCAAAATATCGCCGCTCCAGCTATTACCTCGATCGTCGAAAACGGTGACATCGTCTTCCGTCTCACGAATATCCACGACATTCGTAGAGGTGTGATACTCCACGTCCGGATGCGTCAGTACCGCTTCCCACACCGAGGCATGAATATCAACGCGGTGGATCACCGCGTAAGGGCCGCCGAAATGGTCACGAAAGGCCTGCCCGGTTTCAATACGCACCACTTCTTCGGCGTTCACCGCGTCCATCATGGTGATGTGATCGGTGAATACCGCACGTTGGCGGGCGATTTCGCCAACACCAAGACTATCCAACGCCGAAAACGCATTTGGCCCCAACTGGATACCTGCGCCGATCTCACCGATCTCATGCGCCTTTTCCAGCAGCACCACTTTGATCCCCTGGCGGGCCAGTGACAGCGCAGTTGCCGCACCGCCGATCCCGCCTCCCACAATTACTGCGCGTGTCACTTTAGTCATTATGGTTCTCCTGGTCAGGCTGAAATTTTATCTTGTTGATTTTCTGGCGCTGCGGCAATGAACGCTGGCAGCTGCGTGCAGGCGTCGTACACCGCTTTGCAGCGCGGATACCCGCTCAGATCGCAGTTCATACGTAGCGCGTTCGCCCACTGTGGAACAAGGCAGCAATCTGCCAGCGTCGGCGTCTCACCCACACAAAATTGCCCCGACTGGCTCTGGCGCAGTAGCTGTTCCACCGCGCTTAAACCTTGCTGGATCCAGTGCGCATACCAGCGTTTTTTCTCTTCTTCACTGACGTTCAGCTCTTCGGTCAGGTAGCGCAGCACGCGCAGGTTATTCAATGGATGAATATCACAGGCGATGGCATAGACAATTTCCAGCACCTTATTGCGGGCCGGTTCTTCCTGCGGCACCAGCGGAACTTGCGGGTAGTGACGATCCAGCCAGTCAATAATCGCCAGCGACTGACCGAGTGACTCCCCCTCGTCAGTCAGCAGCGTCGGCACCAGCCCGACAGGATTCATCCGCCGATAGGCCAGTTCATTTTGCTGACCAATACGGATATTCACCCCTTCGGTCTGGTAATTAATGCCTTTCAGCGCCAGCGCAATGCGTACCCGGTACGATGCTGAACTATTAAAAAAACTGTACAGCTTCATCATGCACCTCAGACAATCTTCACCGCGATAGGCGTTAAGCCCTCGACGTTGCCCGTGATCACATCACCTTTGACTACCGGGCCCACCCCTTCTGGCGTACCAGTGAAGATCAGATCGCCCGGTTGCAGCTCAAAGAAGCCTGACAGGTAGCTGATGGTTTCATTCACCGACCAGATGAGATGGCGAATATCGCTGCGCTGGTGATCTTCACCGTTTATCTGTAACCAGATTGGTGCGTTATCAATACCGCCGGTTTCGCTGGCTTTGTGCAGCGGTGCGATGGGGGCCGAGAGATCAAATGCTTTGCCGATTTCCCACGGGCGGCCCATCTGACGCATTTCCATTTGACGGTCACGGCGCGTCATATCAAGGCCTGTGGCATAACCCCAGACATATTCATGGGCCTTTTCCAGTGGGATATCGCTGCCCTTTTTACCAATCGCCACCACCAGTTCAATTTCGTAATGATAGTTATCGGTCTGCGCCGGATACGGCAGCGCCAGCGTTTCGCCAGCGGCGACCGGAACAACGGCATCTGCTGGTTTGCAGAAGAAGAAGGGGGGTTCACGATCCGGATCAAAGCCCATTTCGCGGGCGTGGGCGGCATAGTTACGCCCAACGCAGTAAACGCGGCGCACGGGGAATTGTTCATCACTGCCAACAACCGGTACGGTAACGGGCGCTTGTGGTTCGAATACATATTGAGTCATTTTCTCTCTCCCAAATTAATAACGCGCTTCGCGGAACAGCCCCAGGGCTTCTTGTACCGGTCTGTCCGAAAAACTGAATAAAACGGTATCTTGCGTAGTCTGGAATGACACGCCGTGCCAGGTCGGCACCACAAAGAGATCTTTTGCACTAAAGGTGAAGATTTCATTGCCGATGGTGACTTGTCCGCTACCTTCCACTACATGGTAGATAGTGCTGTCAGTGGTACGCGCCACGCGGGAAGCGAACCCTTTCGGTAGCAGTTGCAGGAAGGCGCCCATCGACGGCATCGGATAGCCGCCGGTGACCGGGTTGACATAGCGCATTTTGTAGCCATCCCACTCGTCGGCATCGCCCAGGCGGGTTAAATCGTGCAGCACTTCGCGGCTACGGTCATAACGATAGTTAAAGATCGGTGAGGAGTTCCCCGTCTGATGGCGCAGCGGCAACATATTGGCAGCGTAACGTGGCAGATAATCGCCCTCTTTACGCGTGACCGGTTGTTGCTCTTCCGGGTAATCTTCGGCAAAACCGCAGCCCAGAGTGTTCACTAATGGCAGATCCAGTCCATCGAGCCAGATAACCGGTTCGTCGCCAGGGTTACCGTGATCGTGCCAGCGCCATTGTGGGGTCAGGATAAAATCGCCCTCATTCATTGGCGTGCGTTCGCCATCAACGGCGGTAAATGCCCCTTTGCCTTCAACAATAAAACGCAGCGCCGACTGATTATGACGATGACTCGGTGCCACTTCGCCCGGCATGATCAGTTGCAAACCGGCATATAAAGTCGCGGTAATGGAAGACTGCCCGCGCAGCGCCGGGTTTTCCAGCACCAGCACGCGGCGCACGGCCTCTTTCGCACCAATCAGGCTGCCGCTCTCCAGTAGCAGCGGGCGGATCTCCTGATAATTCCAGTACGCTGGCGCACAGTTAGCGTTGGGCGTTTTCGGCACCAGATGGTGCAGTGACTCCCACAGCGGGGTCAGGTTTTGCCCGGAAATATGCTGATAAAATTGCTCGCGGCTATTTTGATTGTTATCAGTCATTGGGATGCTCCTTATTCGTTCACAACGCCTGCGCGAGGCAGTGAGTCAGGGACAGAGGTCGACTGGCGAACCACGGTAATCAGCAGGGTTAACATCACCGCACTGATCGCCGCAGGCACAGCGATAATGAAAAACAGGGTGTCGAAAGAGAAATTCATCGTCATCATCACGCCGCCAGACAGCGAACCAACAATCGCGCCGCAGCGGCCGATAGCATTTGACCAGCTCACGCCCGTGGCGCGACTTTGTGTTGGATAAAGTGTTGCGGTCAGCGCATTCAGCCCCACCTGCGATCCGCTAATGCCAATGCCGGTGCCGAAAATCGCCAGCGCCATCAGCCATAATCCATCCTGGCTTAAGCCAATCATCACGATGCATATAGCGCCTATGGCATAGCTCAGCGCCAGTACGCGGAAAGGATTGAACTTATCCATCAGCACACCCAGCGCCAGCGCGCCTAACGTACCACCAATCTGGAACGCGGCGGTGACCCAGGACGCGTGTTGCAGGTCTATGCCGCGATGGTTCAACAGCGTTGGCATCCAGCTTGAGAGCAGGTAAATAATCAGCAGGCTCATAAAGAACACCACCCAAAGCATCAACGTAATGGGTAACTGACGTCCCATAAACAGTTGACGAATGCTGCCTTTTGTAACGGAGGCTGATTCATTGAGATAAAAGTGGGTATCGACATAACGCTCGCGGGTGATGGCGCTGACGGTTTTCGCAATCACCGCCTGCGGTAGCTGGCGGCGCACCTGCCAGCGTGGCGATTCCGGCAGAACTACCAGCAGTGCGACAAACAGCATCAGCGGTAACACGCCCCCCAACACCAGAATGCCGTGCCAGCCAATCACCGGCACCAGCTGCGCGCTGACAATCCCGCCAAACGCCGAACCCAGCGTAAAGCCGCAAAACATCAGCGTCACCAGCGCGCCGCGGCGGCGGGCAGGCAGATACTCCGAGGTCATGGTGATGGTGTTCGGCATCGCGCCGCCCAGACCCAGGCCGGTGAGAAAGCGCAGGAAGACCAGCGTTTGCAGATCCGGTGAGAAAGCCGAGGCGAGGCTTAACGCGCCAAACAAAAAGACGCACAGCTCAATCACCCGCTTGCGACCAAAGCGATCGGACAACGGGCCACAAAGCAGTGCGCCTGCGGTTAATCCCAGCAGACCCGCGCCAAAAAGCGGGGCGAGATCGCCTGCGGTGAGTTGCCAGTAAGTACGGATATCAGGGGCGATAAAGCCGATAGCCGCGGTGTCAAAACCATCGAGCATTACCACCAGAAAACAGCAGATGATAACGCGCCACTGCATCTTGCCGACCGGAGCGGCATCGATAAGTGCTTGTAAATCACGTCGTTGAGTCATAGTAAATGCCTCAGTGCAGGTAAGGTAGATGTTTCTTTTGTTTTGTATATGTTGCGATAATGTGATTAAAGAGATGAGATGTACAATGGCATTTCGGGCAGAGAGATAACCTGGAGGTTATGGCAAATGGCGAACTGGGCGCAAAAACTAAAACTACATCACCTGCAAATGCTGGTGGCGCTGGGTGAACAGGGTAATCTGACCCATGTCGCACGGATGATGAATATCACCCAACCCGCGCTTTCGAAATGGTTGTCACAACTGGAAGATGAGATCGGACTCACACTTTTTGAGCGGCACAGCAAAGGGCTTCGTCCGACCGAAGGCGGCAAATTGTTATTGCAACATGCCCAACGGTTAATCAATGACATGGAAAGATCGCAATATGAACTGGCTCGCTTTAAACAAGGTGGACTGGTCGGCAGTCTGAAAATTGGTTGTTCTCCCGTCGCCACTGACTGCGTATCCCAGGCGATTTTGCATTTGCTCAAGGAGATGCCAACTCTACACCTGAATATCGAAGAGAAGGTGATGACCCCATTGCTGCAAGATCTGTTGGCAGGTTCTGTCGATGTGGTGGTTGGGCGAATTGGCGGTCGCGCGTTGCAATTGCCGCTGAATTATCGCGTGCTCTACACCGAGCCGGTATGCTTTGTCGCCCGTCCTGAGCATCCACTGGCGAAATACGCCACCCTCAGCTGGAATGATCTTGCTAACTGGCGGTGGATAGTCTGGCCGACAGGTACCCCCATCCGCATCAGCATTGATAATGCGCTGGTAGACCACGGCGTGATGCTGCCAGAAAACACGATTGAGTCGGCGTCGATGAACGTCAGTACCAACCTGTTACAAAGCAGCAATATGATCTCTATTTTGTCATTACGCCTGGCGCAACGTTATGCCAGCCAGGGGCAACTGGTGATCCTCAACCTGCCAAAGATTGAACAGAAAGGCAGCGTCGGTGTGTTTTGGCGTAATAACGAAACGCCTTCTTATGCTTTAAGTCAGTTTCTGCACTTTTTACAGCAGAATTAGTGTGCTGAACTGGGCACTCGCCCGATGTTACTTCCCTGTAATTCAACTATGCTGAGAATTCTTAATGTGATCGGTAGCACGTTTTACGAATTAATTGTATGATGAATCCATCTCATCTGGGGTGTTGATTATGAGTAAGACACTGAACATTATCTGGCAATATTTACGCGCTTTTATCCTGATTTATGCCTGCCTGTATGCAGGCATTTTCATTGCTTCCCTGCTACCGGTAACCATTCCGGGCAGCATCATCGGGATGCTGATCTTGTTTGTCCTGCTGGCCTTGCAAATTCTTCCGGCAAAGTGGGTCAATCCGGGGTGCTACGTACTGATTCGCTATATGGCGCTATTGTTTGTGCCGATTGGCGTAGGCGTCATGCAATATTTTGATTTGCTCCGCGCACAGTTTGGTCCGGTAGTGGTTTCCTGTGCAGTCAGTACGCTGGTGGTTTTTCTGGTGGTGAGCTGGAGTTCGCAACTGGTGCACGGTGAACGTAAAGTCGTAGGTCAGAAAGGATCAGAAGAATGATGGCAAATATCTGGTGGTCATTGCCGCTAACGTTAATTGTCTTTTTTGCCGCCCGCAAACTGGCGGCGCGGTATAAGTTTCCCTTGCTTAACCCATTGCTGGTTGCAATGGTGGTGATCATTCCTTTTTTAATGCTGACCGGCATCTCTTATGACAGCTACTTTAAAGGTAGCGAAGTGCTAAACGATCTGCTGCAACCGGCGGTTGTCGCACTGGCCTATCCTTTATATGAGCAGCTGCACCAGATCCGCGCGCGCTGGAAATCGATCATCACCATCTGTTTTATCGGCAGCGTGGTTGCGATGGTGACGGGGACTTCCGTGGCATTGTTGATGGGCGCTTCACCGGAAATCGCCGCGTCAATCCTGCCGAAATCAGTCACCACGCCTATTGCAATGGCGGTTGGCGGCAGTATTGGCGGTATTCCGGCAATCAGCGCAGTTTGCGTGATTTTCGTCGGTATTCTGGGCGCAGTGTTTGGTCATACGTTACTTAATGCGATGCGTATTCGCACCAAAGCAGCGCGTGGTCTGGCGATGGGGACAGCCTCGCACGCCCTCGGTACGGCACGCTGTGCTGAGCTGGATTATCAGGAAGGTGCATTTAGTTCGCTGGCGCTGGTGTTATGCGGGATTATTACTTCGCTGATCGCACCGTTCCTTTTCCCGATTATTCTGGCAGTAATGGGCTAAAATTTGCGATGCGTCGCGCATTTTTGATGTAAGTTTCATTCGTTGCACAATTAATGAGATTCAGATCACATATAAAGCCATAACGGGTTCGTAAACTGTTATCCCATTACATGATTATGAGGCAACGCCATGCATCCACGTTTTCAAACCGCTTTTGCCCAACTTGCGGATAACTTGCAATCTGCACTGGAACCTATTCTGGCAGACAAGTACTTCCCCGCTTTGTTGACCGGGGAGCAAGTCTCATCGCTGAAGAGCGCAACGGGGTTGGACGAAGACGCGCTGGCATTCGCACTACTCCCGCTGGCGGCGGCCTGTGCGCGTACGCCATTGTCGAATTTTAATGTTGGCGCAATTGCGCGCGGTGTGAGCGGAACCTGGTATTTCGGTGCCAATATGGAATTTATTGGTGCGACAATGCAGCAAACCGTTCATGCCGAACAAAGCGCGATCAGCCACGCCTGGTTGAGTGGTGAAAAAGCGCTCGCAGCCATCACCGTTAACTACACGCCTTGTGGTCACTGCCGTCAGTTTATGAATGAACTGAACAGCGGTCTGGATCTGCGTATTCATCTGCCGGGCCGCGAGGCACACGCGCTGCGTGACTATCTGCCGGATGCCTTTGGGCCGAAGGATCTGGAGATTAAAACGCTGCTGATGGACGAGCAGGATCACGGCTATGCGCTGACTGGTGATGCGCTTTCTCAGGCGGCGATTGCAGCGGCAAATCGTTCACACATGCCTTACAGTAAGTCGCCAAGCGGTGTTGCGCTGGAATGTAAAGACGGTCGTATTTTCAGCGGCAGCTACGCTGAAAACGCCGCATTTAACCCGACTCTACCACCGTTGCAGGGGGCGTTAATTTTGTTGAATCTCAAGGGTTATGATTACCCGGATATCCAGCGCGCGGTTCTGGCAGAAAAAGCCGATGCGCCGTTGATTCAGTGGGATGCCACCTCCGCAACGCTGAAAGCTCTCGGCTGTCACAGTATCGACCGCGTGGTTCTCGCTTAAGCCTGGTGCCGGATGTGGCGTGAACGCCTTATCCGGCCGCCTTCAGGTCTGACACACTGATAAACGTCGCATCATACTTGCCTGCTCTCTCCCGGTGTCGAAAATCCCGGCAAACAGTTTGCCGTTTCTTGCGCAAAACCAGCGGGTAAAGTAGCCTGATGGAAATTTTCCTTAGATCGAGTCTCCTGCATGTTAAAGCGCGTGTTCTACAGCCTGTTAGTCCTGATCGGCTTGCTGCTGTTGACTGTGCTCGGCCTCGATCGCTGGATGAGCTGGAAAACCGCGCCTTATATCTACGACGAATTGCAGGATCTCCCCTACCGCCAGGTCGGCGTGGTGCTCGGCACAGCAAAATATTATCGTACTGGCGTAATTAATCAGTATTATCGCTACCGTATTCAAGGAGCGATTAATGCCTATAACAGCGGCAAGGTAAATTATCTATTACTGAGCGGCGATAATGCTTTGCAAAGTTATAATGAGCCAAAGACCATGCGCAAAGATTTAATCGCCGCAGGTGTCGACCCATCAGATATTGTCCTCGATTACGCAGGTTTTCGTACGCTGGATTCCATCGTCCGTACACGCAAAGTTTTTGATACTAATGATTTCATTATTATCACCCAACGTTTCCACTGTGAGCGGGCATTATTTATAGCGCTACATATGGGGATTCAGGCCCAGTGTTATGCCGTACCGTCGCCGAAAGATATGCTGTCAGTACGTATTCGCGAATTTGCCGCCCGTTTCGGTGCGCTGGCCGACCTTTATATTTTTAAACGTGAACCGCGTTTTTTAGGGCCGCTTGTGCCTATTCCGGCTATGCACCAGGTGCCGGAAGATGCACAGGGGTATCCCGCCGTCACGCCCGAACAGTTACTTGAATTACAGAAGAAACAAGGAAAGTAGTTATGGATGTACAGCAGTTTTTTGTGGTTGCCGTTTTTTTCCTTATCCCGATATTTTGTTTTCGCGAAGCATGGAAAGGCTGGCGTGCAGGCGCGATTGATAAACGGGTTAAAAATGCAGCGGAACCGGTGTATGTCTGGCGAGCAAAAAATCCAGGACTTTTCTTTGCTTATATAGTGGCATATAGTGGCTTCGGAATTTTATCTATTGGTATGATTATTTATCTTATTTTCTATCGTTAATATTGTCCCTCCCCTGTTAATTATTGAGAATAATTATTACTTCAGTCAATAAGCTGCGGATATAACATTCTGAACCGCAGCTATTTGTGAATTCTTTCACAGTTTAAATTTCCCCACACGCTTAGCCTTAATATCAGCAAGCAATATTTATGCTCTAAATAATTCGAGTTGCAGGAAGACGACAAGTGACTGGGGTGAGCTAATGCAGACGCAGCACATGCAACTTGAAGTATGACGAGTATATTTAGCGTTCGCCTTAATTACTCATAGCATTAAGGAAGATCACATGCCGCAACAAAATTATCTGGATGAACTCACTCCGGCTTTTACGCCTTTACTGGCGATTAAAGAAGCCTCTCGCTGTTTATTATGTCACGACGCTCCCTGTAGTCAGGCTTGCCCGGCACAAACCGATCCGGGGAAATTTATACGCTCAATCTACTTTCGTAATTTTAAAGGCGCTGCCGAGACAATTCGCGAAAATAATGCCTTAGGTGCTGTATGCGCCAGAGTTTGCCCAACGGAGAAATTATGTCAAAGCGGTTGTACCCGTGCCGGTGTTGATGCTCCCATTGATATCGGTCGCTTACAGCGTTTTATCACTGATTTTGAACAACAAACCGGGATGGAAATTTATCAGCCTGGTACTAAAACGCTCGGCAAAGTCGCCATTATTGGCGCAGGTCCTGCTGGATTGCAGGCCAGCGTGACGCTGACAAATATGGGGTACGACGTCACTATTTATGAAAAAGAAGCGCAACCCGGTGGCTGGCTGTGTAACGGTATTCCGCAATTTCGTTTGCCGCAAACCGTGCTGGATGCAGAGATCGCCCGTATCGAAAAAATGGGGGTGACCATTAAGTGCAATAACGAAATCGGTAAAGTACTCACCCTGGAGCAACTGAAAGCGGAAAACCGCGCAGTACTTGTCACCGTAGGGTTGTCGGGCGGTTCCGGGCTACCGCTGTTTGAGCATAGCGACGTTGAGATTGCCGTCGACTTCTTGCAACGTGCACGGCAGGCGCAGGGCGATATCAGCATTCCACAAAGCGCATTAATTATCGGCGGCGGTGATGTCGCGATGGACGTTGCCAGCACGCTGAAAGTTCTCGGCTGTCAGGCGGTAACCTGCGTAGCACGTGAAGAGTTAGATGAGTTTCCGGCAAGCGAAAAAGAGTTTGCCAGCGCCCGGGAGTTGGGCGTTTCGATCATCGATGGATTCACACCAGTGGCCGTGGAAGGCAATAAAGTCACGTTTAAGCATGTACGCTTACCGGGCGAACTGACGATGGCGGCAGATAAAATTATTCTCGCCGTCGGTCAGCATGCCAGACTGGATGCCTTTGCGGAGTTAGAGCCGCAGCGTAACACCATCAAAACAAAAAATTACCAGACCCGCGACCCGCAAGTCTTTGCTGCTGGCGATATTGTTGAGGGTGACAAAACCGTGGTTTATGCCGTGAAAACCGGGAAAGAAGCCGCTGAGGCAATTCATCACTATTTAGAGGGAGCTTGCTCATGTTAACGAAAGATCTTTCGATTACCTTTTGCGGCGTGAAGTTTCCCAACCCGTTCTGCCTCTCTTCTTCGCCGGTAGGCAATTGCTATGAGATGTGCGCCAAAGCCTACGACACGGGCTGGGGTGGCGTGGTATTTAAAACGATCGGCTTTTTTATCGCCAACGAAGTCTCACCACGTTTTGATCATCTGGTGAAAGAAGATACCGGTTTTATCGGCTTCAAAAATATGGAGCAGATTGCCGAACATCCTCTGGAGGAGAATCTGGCCGCCCTGCGTCGGCTGAAAGAAGATTATCCGGACAAAGTGTTGATCGCTTCGATCATGGGCGAAAATGAACAGCAGTGGGAGGATCTGGCGCGGCTAGTGCAAGAAGCTGGTGCGGATATGATCGAGTGTAACTTCTCCTGTCCGCAAATGACTTCTCATGCGATGGGTAGTGATGTCGGGCAAAGCCCGGAGCTGGTAGAAAAATATTGTCGGGCAGTGAAACGTGGTTCTACGCTGCCGATGCTGGCGAAGATGACGCCGAATATCGGTGATATGTGCGAAGTGGCGCTGGCTGCGAAGCGCGGCGGCGCAGATGGCATTGCGGCGATTAATACCGTTAAATCCATCACCAATATCGATCTTAATCAGAAAATTGGTATGCCGATCGTTAACGGTAAATCGAGTATTTCCGGATATTCCGGTAAAGCGGTAAAACCGATCGCCCTACGCTTTATTCAGCAAATGCGCACCCATCCAGAGCTGCGCGATTTCCCGATCAGCGGTATCGGCGGTATTGAAACCTGGGAAGATGCAGCAGAGTTTTTATTGCTCGGTGCAGCGACATTGCAGGTGACCACCGGCATTATGCAGTACGGCTATCGGATAGTGGAAGATATGGCGAGCGGGTTGTCACACTATCTTGCCGATCAGGGGTTTGATTCGTTGCAGGAGATGGTAGGTCTGGCGAATCACAATATTGTTCCGGCGGAAGATTTAGACCGCAGTTATATTGTCTATCCCCATATCAATCTCGATAAATGTGTTGGCTGTGGACGCTGTTATATTTCCTGTTACGACGGCGGTCACCAGGCGATGGAATGGAGCGAGAAAACGCGCACACCGCATTGTAATACCGAGAAGTGCGTGGGTTGTCTGCTTTGTGGTCATGTTTGCCCGGTTGGTTGTATTGATCTCGGGGAAGTGAAGTTTAAGAAGGGAGAGAAAGAACACCCGGTAACGTTGTAGAACCAGCGTCGCATCCGGCATTTGGCACCGATTGCCGGATGCGGCGCATCCGGCAATACCCACATTCACATCATTTCTTACGCGCGTATTTCAGTGAATCCAGCGCTACGGCGAAGATAATAATCGCCCCTTTGATGATGTACTGCCAGTATGGGTTTACGCCGATATACGTCAGGCCATAGTTGATGACGGTAAAAATAATTACCCCGGTCACCACACCAATCACCGTCCCTACACCACCGCTGAACGATACACCGCCCACCACACACGCTGCGATAGCATCCAGCTCATACATAAAGCCGAGGTTGTTGGTGGCAGAGCCGATACGTCCGGCTTCTAACATCCCGCCAAAGGCATAGAACACACCAGACAACGCGTAGATCATCAGCAGGTTCAGGCCAACGTTGACACCAGAAACTTTCGCCGCTTCCGGGTTACCGCCAATGGCAAAAATGTTCTTGCCGAAGCGGGTTTTGTTCCACAACACCCAGACGAATGCCACCGCAATCAACGCGTAGAAAGTGATGTAAGAGAGACGGAAGCTCCCCAGCGCAACAAAGCCCTGAGCAAAGGTAGAGAAGCCACTGTCAAAACCAGAAATTGGCGACGCCCCGACAAAGTCGTAATAGAGCGAGTTGATGCCGTAGACGATAATCATCGTGCCGAGCGTGGTAATGAATGGCGTCACGTTGAGATAAGCGATAATCAGGCCGTTGATCAAACCGATCACCGCGCCAATGGCACAGACAATCAGAATTACCAGCGCAATCGGCATCGTCGCCATTTCCGGGAATACTTTGTTAGCGTTATCCATGGACTGCAATAACGTCGCTGCCACCACGGCTGCCAGCCCTACCTGACGTCCCGCAGAAAGGTCGGTCCCCTGGGTGACAATTAATCCTGCCACACCAAGCGCGATAATAATACGCACCGATGACTGGGTGAGAATATTACTTAAGTTCAACAGACTTAAAAAAGTTGGGTCCTGGAAAATAATAATCGCCAGCAAAACTAAAAGAACGACGTAAATACCGCCCTCTTTCAGGTAAGTAAGAAAACTTTTCTTATTTAACGCACTCATGGGAGGCCCCTAATCTTAAAGGTGCAAAGACGCAAGACGCAGAATTTCGTTTTGCGTTGTTGTTTTTGTATCGACAATTCCGGAAACGAGACCATTGCTCATGACCAGAATACGGTCTGTTATCCCTAACAACTCTGGCATTTCGGAGGAAATAATAATAATCCCCTTGCCTTTCTTCGCCAGTTCGGCAATTAACTGATAAATTTCAAACTTCGCTCCGACATCAATACCGCGCGTTGGTTCATCGAGCATTAATATTTCTGGTTGCGTAAGCAGCCAGCGCCCAATAATTACCTTTTGCTGATTACCGCCGGAGAGTGAACCAATTTGCGTACGATGTCCCGGCGTTTTTACCCGCATCGAATCAATTACCCACTGGGTATCGCTTTTCATCCGCGAGTTATCCAGCAAACCAACTTTATTTTTGTAGTTGCGGATATTGGAAATTAACGAGTTAAAGCCAATATCCAGATAGGCATAAATTCCCGTTGAGCGTCGCTCTTCAGTTACCAGTGCAAATCCGTGGTTTATGGCTTCGTTAGCGTTATGGTTATTGATCTTTTTGCCGTGCAACGTAATGGTGCCAGCCGATTTCTCGCGAATACCAAATAACGTCTCAACAATATCAGTACGTTTCGCCCCCACCAGACCGGCAATACCGAGGATCTCCCCTTTATGCAGATCAAACGAGACATCGCGAATCGACGGCTGGCGCAGCGACGTCAGATTACGCACTTCCAGAATCACTTCGCCCGGCTTGTTTTCTTTGTCAGGGAAACGCTGGTTAAGAGAGCGTCCAACCATCATGGCGATGATCTTGTCCATCGTTAGCCCTGCCAGCGGTTCGGTAGCGATCCACTGACCGTCGCGCAATACGGTGACTTCATCACATAACTGGAAGATTTCTTCCATTTTATGCGAGATATAAACAATACCGCAGCCGCGCTCTTTTAATTTACGAATAATAGTGAAAAGATGATTGACCTCTTTTTCAGTTAACGAAGATGTCGGTTCATCCATAATCACAATTTTCGCGTTATAGGAAAACGCTTTGGCGATTTCGATCATCTGCATTTGCGAAACGGATAATGTGCCGACGCGCGCACGCGGATCGATATCAATATCCAGCTCATCAAAAATCGCTTTGGTTTCGCGGTACATTTTGTCCTGATCGACAAACATGCCTTTGGTGGGATACCGCCCCAGCCACATGTTGTCCATCACCGAACGTTGCAATACCAGGTTTAATTCCTGGTGTACCATCGAAATACCATTTTCCAGTGCTTCTTTGGCAGAATGGAAATCGATCTCTTTACCCTGGAACAAAATGGTGCCGGAGTCTTTTTGATAAATACCAAACAGGCATTTTAATAATGTTGATTTTCCTGCGCCGTTTTCCCCCATTAATGCATGGATAGAATGTGGCCGGACTTTTAAATTAACGTTATCAAGTGCCTTAACACCCGGAAAAGACTTGTTGATACCGCTCATTTCCAACAAGTATTCCCCGGAAGACGGAGTCGTTGAGCTGACCATATAATTTTACCTTGTTGGCCATACAATAAGGGCGCAGTAAACGACTGCGCCCAATCAGTCTTATTTCTTGCTGAATTCAGCCAGGTTGTCTTTATCTACGCCAACATAAGGTACGCGGACCACTTTGTTGTCGATTTTCCAGTTGGTACCATCAGCCGCACCTTTGCCATCGGCCAGGTTTTTCGCCAGATCAAAAGTCGCTTTCGCCTGGTTGTTAGCGTCGTTCAATACGGTGCCCGCCAGTGCACCGGATTTCACCAGTGCCAGAGCTTCTGGCAGCGCATCGACACCAAACACTGGAATGCTGGACTTGTTGTGTGCTTTCAGTGCTTCTACTGCGCCCATTGCCATCGCATCGTTGTTGGCGATAACCACTTCGATTTTGTTGGCGTTCGGGCCAGACAGCCAGGCGTCCATCTTATCTTTCGCCTGAGCGGTATCCCACATAGCGGTATCTAACTGTAACTGTTCAGTTTTGATGCCTTTGTCGTTCAGCTCTTTAATCACGTAAGTGGTGCGTGCTTCTGCATCCGGATGGCCCGGTTCACCTTTCAGCAGTACGAATTGAATCTGACCGTCTTTGTTGAGATCCCAATCCTGGTTTGCCGCCCAATGCTTAGCAATCAAATCGCCCTGAATAATGCCGGACTCTTTGGAGTCAGTGCCGACATAGTAGGCTTTATCGTAGCTATCCAGCGCCTTACGAGACGGTTCTTTGTTGAAGAAAACCACCGGCACGTTTTGCCCGCGCGCTTTCTCAATCACCGTACCCGCAGCTGCCGGGTCAACCAGGTTGATCGCCAGTGCCTTCACCCCTTTCGCCAGCAATACATCGATCTGATCGTTCTGCTTGGACTGGTCATTCTGAGAATCATTCATCAGCAGCTGAACATCTGGCGCGGCTTTCGCATCTTGTTCGATAGCCTTGCGCACAACAGACATAAAGTTATCGTCGTACTTATAGATTGTTACACCAATACGGGTATCAGCAGCGTGTGCAGTGGCACCGAATAACATACTGGCCATTACAGCAGACAGGGTTAACACCTTCTTATTCATGGTATCTCCGGTTTTTCTTATGCAGGGTAGTGCTTGAGATAAATGCTCGGCGGGGCAGTAGAGTTAATGAAGTGTTACTGAACGCCGAAGCTCACTTTTTAAAATTCGTTCTTCCATGCCCGGTAACGCTCCAGAAAACGGCTTTAATTGTTGTTATGACGCTATTACCTCGGTGAAAGTGATTATTCACTGTTACATACGGGTTACAACGTTAAAACGGTGCAATCATAGCTATCGCATTGTTAATATACTGTGAAATCACTCACAGATTGAAAGCGGTTACATCGACTGATTTGTTGAGTTAGTGATCGCTGCCGCATTCTGGCGCGTTGCGACAGAATGGCGACGCACTAACGTCGGCATAAAACAGTGGCTGGCGTGAGGATCAATGTTGCCTGCTGCCCCTTGTAAGGCCAGTTCGGTAGCTAATTTCGCCATTGAAGCAATGGGATAACGCACGGTCGTTAATTGCGGGTCGGTGTAACGAGCGATGGGAATATCATCGAAACCGATGATGGAGAGATGTAACGGAATCGCAATGCCATTATCTTTTAATGCTGTCAGTGCGCCAGCGGCCATATTGTCGTTGTATGCAAATACAGCGGTAAGTTGTAGATTGCGCCCCAGCAGTTCAACCATCGCCGCCTCACCGCCTGGCATGTCCGGGGTGCCAGTGCCAATCCAGCTTTCCGACGGAATAATATCCTGCTCTTTCAACGCACTCATCCAGCCTGCTTTGCGCATGGCATCATCTTCAATACCGTGGCTGGAAGAAAGATAACCAATACGTTGATGACCATTATTGAGCAACATGCGCGTGGCCATTCGGGCACCGCTGAGATTATCCAGGCAAACGCAACGATGGGCGTAACCTGGCACAACGCGGTTGATTAACACCATACCGGGAATGTTATCCATAAACTGCGCTAATTCATCATCGCTTAACGCTTTTGAATGAACAATCAACGCGTTACAACGCTGGCGAATTAACACCTCAATGGCATGACGCTCTTTTTCCGCTTCATGATAGCTATTACCTATTAGCACATATTTCTGGTGCTGCTGGGCGACGAGATCCACCGCTTTTACCAGCGCGCCGAAAAACGCATCAGAAACGTCCATTACCACCACGCCAATGGTATCGCTAACCTGAGTTGCCAGCGCCTGGGCATTGGCGTTTGGCCGATAATCCAACTCGCTCACTGCTTTCATTACTGCTTCACGCGTGTCGGCACTGACCAGCGTGCTGTTATTGAGCACCCGGGAAACCGTTGCCACAGAGACGCCAGCCTGACGCGCTACATCACGAATGGTGATCATATTCACTACCTGTTATGAGATTGCAGTAAATGCCTGCTTGCTGGCGGCTATTTTGTCAGCACTGAATTCAGGACTTCGTGAATCGAGTCACAGCAATGGAAACGGTTACAACCATTTTGTTAATGAATGTGATCCAGATCGTTATCTTGATGTTTTAGATAATGCAGGTCCGGCAGCACGCAAAGTTAACTGACGCCAGAGCCATTCCACCGGCCCCTGACGAAAGTAACGCAGCCAGATAACAGAGAAGAGAATATTCGCCAGCCATACCGGAATAACAAACGCCAGCAATTCCAGACGGTCAAACTGCATAAACAAACCGAGGTGATAAAAAAGCGTGGTACAAATCAGCGTTTGCAATAGATAGTTGGTCAGCGCCATCCGTCCGACGCAGGCGATCGCCAGCACCAGCTTAAAGCGGCTCAATTGCGGCCAGAAACCATAAAACAGCGACGCATAGCCAACCGCCTGAAACGGCGCACTCAGTTCCCGCGGCATCTGAAGTAAGAAGGCGCACCAGCGATATGCCCAGTCCAGCCGCCATTGCAGGGCGATCGCTGGAAGGTTAATGATCACCCCAATCGCCACCAGCACAAAACCGGTACGCCGATAATGGCGCAAGCTAAACTGCCCTTTCAGCCAGCCACTGCGCATCAGCGCCGCGCCAATTAGCATCATCCCTGCCAGTTGCCAGCCATACTGTGCGCCCAGTGCCAGTAAACTGTTGCCAACACCATCGGCACGATTACTGATCGCTTCAACGCCGCCGTGAAGCTTCCAGTATTTTTCATACAAAATAGCCGATGCATCCGGCGTCCAGGCGCGGCTGGTCTGACTGTCTGAAATCAACCCCAACAACAGCAAAACGCCAAGCCCCACCAGATAAAGCATGACGCCGGTATTAAACAGGCTTTTTACCGATGGCGCATCGCGCACCAGCCGCCAACAGATTAAGCCCACCAGCCCGTAAGCCAACAGAATATCGCCGTCCCAGAACAATAAACCGTGAATAAAGCCCAACAAGACTAACAGTGTTAACCGCGACTGGATCCAGCGTTTGCCACGGGGTAGCAACATTTGCAGGCCAGCACCAAACAGCAACGCAAAAAGCGTGAGGAATTTCACCTGACCGATGAGATCGAGTAATGCCCAGGTCCATGCATCCTGCGGCGTAATAGCGCCGTACCAGGCGGGATTGAGATAAGCCGCCTTTGGTAACCCAAAGGCGCTGATGTTTAATAGCAGGATCCCCAGAATGGCGACGCCGCGAACAAAATCGAGCGTGACGTTGCGCTCCATGGTTCCTGCCTTTTAATCAGTTGTGATGACGCACAGCGCGCAGAAATTCGTGGCGCGTATTCTGACTGGATTTGAACAATCCACCAAGAGAGGTCGTTGTCGTGGCACTGGTTGCATCGCGGATGCCACGCGCCTTCACGCAGTAATGTACCGCATCGATAGAGACAGCCACGTTATTGGTGCCCAGCAGCGTTTGTAGCGCAATGAGAATTTGCTGCGTCAGACGTTCCTGCACCTGCGGACGCTGGGCAAAGAACTGCACGATACGGTTAATTTTTGACAGACCGATCACCGAATCTTTCGGGATATAAGCCACCGTCGCTTTGCCATCGATGGTAACAAAATGGTGTTCACAGGTGCTGGTCAGGGTGATATCGCGCACGGTGACCATTTCATCAACCTTCATTTTGTTTTCAATGAGGGTGATTTTCGGGAAATTGGCGTAATCCAGACCGGAGAAAATTTCATCGACATACATTTTAGCGATGCGATGCGGCGTTTCCATCAAACTGTCATCAGCCAGGTCGAGATTCAGCAGCTGCATGATTTCGGTCATATGACCAGCAATAAGGCTTTTGCGCGTTTCGTTATCCATTTCATGCACGGGCGGGCGCAGCGGTGTTTCCAGTCCTCGCGCAACTAACGCTTCATGAACCAGGGCCGCTTCTTTACTGAGTGATGGCATTTATGATTTCTCCTGCAGGTGTGACGCCTCCGCCCTGCGTGGGGGCAAAGTTATTAAGCTGATTTACAGCCTGATTATTGTGCGTGAGGCGGCGCACATAATCCAGTATTCACAGCGATAATTATTGTAATTGCCGCTGCCTTTCATCAGCAGATGTTAAAACATCGTTATGCAAATACGGAAGTGAAAGTTACTCACAGCACATTGAATAAACGGTATGATGAAGAAATTGCAAACAACACAACAAGGAGCCACGCATGGAAATGCTCGAAGAGCACCGCTGTTTTGAAGGCTGGCAACAACGCTGGCGGCACGACTCCAGTACCTTAAATTGCCCGATGACGTTCAGCATCTTTCTTCCACCGCCTCGCGATCACACCCCGCCGCCGGTGCTGTACTGGCTCTCCGGATTAACCTGCAATGACGAGAACTTCACCACCAAAGCGGGGGCCCAACGCGTAGCGGCGGAACTGGGGATTGTACTGGTGATGCCAGACACCAGTCCGCGCGGCGAACAAGTTGCCAACGACGACGGCTACGATTTAGGTCAGGGCGCGGGGTTTTATCTCAACGCCACACAAAAACCGTGGGCGACGCATTACAGGATGTACGATTATCTGCGCGATGAATTACCGACTCTCATTCAATCGCAATTTAACGTCAGCGATCGCTGCGCTATTAGCGGTCATTCCATGGGTGGTCACGGCGCATTGATTATGGCGCTGAAAAATCCTGGCAAATACACCAGTGTTTCCGCCTTTGCGCCGATTGTGAATCCGTGCAGCGTCCCGTGGGGAATCAAAGCGTTTAGCACTTATCTGGGTGAGGATAAAAATGACTGGATGGAATGGGACAGTTGCGCGCTGATGTATGCGAGTAATGCGCAGGATGCGATCCCGACACTGATTGATCAGGGCGATAATGATCAGTTTCTTGCCGACCAGCTACAACCCGCAGTGCTGGCAGAAGCCGCGCGTCAAAAAGCGTGGCCGATGACGCTGCGTATTCAGCCGGGATATGATCACAGTTACTACTTTATTGCCTCTTATATAGAGGATCATCTGCGCTTCCATGCGCAGTATTTACAGGAATAATCACCAGCAGAGGGTATTTTCCAGCGCCGTACTAAAATTATGGTCATCTGCGTGCGGGGCTGGAGACTTCTGGTTTAAATCTGTCAGTTGCTGGCGTACCTGTAGTCGCCCTGCCCCTTCGCCGCTGGAACTATTTTCGTTGAAATTACGCATTTCTGCTTCGAACAATATGGCATCGAGATTTTGCAATTTATTCAGCGCGCGCAGAAGAGAAATGAGAGTATCAAGATTTAAACTTCCCCCCTTTTCAATCCGCTTGACCGTTGCTATGCCCACCAATGCACGCTCGGCTAACTGCTGTTGGGTCAATGATAATGAGATACGCGTTTCTTTAATGCGAGCGCACAGTGATAAAATAATTTCGTTGTTATTCATCGTATTATATTTCATCTTACGCATCCTTTTTTCTTGGCTGCAATTTGCTCAGACAGCCATGATAAGTTTCACGGTATTTAGCGCTCATATCCTTTCCGGTTTCATACATCGCGGAAATTATCTCATCCAGCGTAATGCTCGGCTCGCTTATGCGACTCAACGCCATCGTCGTTGCGTTGATAGCTTTCACAGCTGAAATAGCATTTCGTTCAATACAAGGAATTTGTACCTGCCCGCCAACTGGATCACAGGTCAAACCTAAATGATGCTCCATCGCAATTTCTGCCGCGCTAAGTACCTGAGCCACTGACCCGCCCATAAGTTCTGCTAATCCTGCTGCCGCCATTGAACTGGCAACACCTATTTCCCCCTGACATCCAACTTCAGAACCCAGAATAGAGGCATTTTTTTTGAACAGAATGGCGATGGCACCAGCGGTCAGTAAAAAGCGGGTAACGGAGTATGTATCAATCTCGTGAATGAATTTATCATACCAGCACAGTACAGCCGGGATAATACCGCTCGCGCCGTTGGTGGGTGCTGTCACGACACGTCCACCCGCAGCATTTTCTTCGCTCACCGCAATGGCAAAAGTATTGACCCAATTGAGCGTAGTCAGGAAGTCATTGGAAAACCCCTTTGACTGCAACGATTTATATAAAGCACAGGCACGACGGTTAACCTGAAACGGACCTGGAAGTAATCCTTCTGTATGCATCCCGCGATAAACCGCATCCTTCATTACTTCCCATTTTTTATGAAGATCGTCATGCAAAAAAGCTGCTGTCTGGCAGTGCAGTTCGTTTTTCATCATTAATGCCGCGACAGATAATCCGTTTTGCTGACAAAGTTTTAATAATTCGTTTGCGTTCTGGAATTCAAAAGGATGTGGAGTGACTGATGGAGGAATAATCGCCTCTCCTGCTTTTAGCACCTGACCGTCACCGACAGAAAACCAGGTTTCTTCATAAAGTGTAAACCAGTCATCTCTGGCACGAAATGTCATCGCATAAGGGTGCCCCGGATGCGCTTGTAGATTAGAAAGAATGGATACACTGACGTTGACACCAGGCATAACTTCCAGCGTCGCCTCAGTTTCTGCACGCCTGATGGCGGACATTTCCATGCGAATGTCAACGCTGTCAGGTAAGTGTCCTTGCAAACCGAGATAAATCGCCACATCAACATTATGACACTTGCGGCTTAATGACAGCGCACCATAAAGTTCGACATCAATTTTCCGCAACAAAGGTAACATTTCTCGCTGTTTCAATTGTGACACAAAATTATAAGCCGCACGCATTGGCCCGACTGTGCGGGAACTGGATGGGCCAATAACTATCTTGAATATATTTATGCAGCTTTCCATATTTGTAAATGATTCCTTCAACGTTGAAAAATAGTTATTCTTTATATCCTGGTAAAGATATCAAAAATGGTACTTTTAGTATCTTATTATTTCAAAGTATCAAAAAAAGTACTTTTTTATCTTTTATTTAACATTCACAACTGTGATTGTTAGATACATCAGCCTCTACGAAATCTTATTATAATCATCGCAGATAAAAAGGAGCGGTAAATGACGATTATTTATTTCTTGTCGCCAACAGGCATCGACATCACCCAAAAATGTCTGGAAGATTATCTGCAACATTTAAAGATTTCCCCCTCGGTGTTTTCGCTAACAACGAATTACAGTAGGCAAATAAATAGAGAGTATCTAAAGCTAGTATTACCAAATGATGTTACCAACCCTGCTTTTTATGCTGGTTTACGTCACCGTGCTGATAATCATCAGTTTGATTTTTTCCGTAAACCCAGGGTCTTACCGGATCAGGGAATTATTGCCTTTGATATGGATTCCACCTTTGTTGAAGAAGAAGGTGTCGATGAAATAGCCCGTAGACTCGGCATCTCTGAAAAAATCACCGCACTGACCCGTGAAGCGATGGAAGGGAAAATCGATTTTGATACCAGTTTTACCCGGCGAATTGCCATGCTTAAAGGAACGCATAAAGATATATTGCATCAAGTTTGTGAACAGATGACTCTTTCACCAGGTCTTGAAACTATTCTTCCCATACTAAAAGAAAAAGGATTCAAGACGGCAATTATATCTGGAGGTTTGGATATTTTTACTGAGCGATTGAAGGAAAAATATCAACTTGATTTTGCATTTTCTAACTCTGTGCGCATTAAGGAAGATCTGTTAACTGATACAATTACCTTACCTATTATGAATGCAGAAAAGAAAAAGCAAACCCTGATAAATTTAGCGACAGAGTTAGCTATCTGCCGTGAAAACATCATTGCCTGTGGAGATGGTGCCAATGATATTCCTATGCTTTTGCATGCCGGAAATGGCGTGGCATGGAAAGCAAAACCTAAAACCCGGGAAAAAATTGCTGACCAGATTAATTTTAATGGTTTCGAGTCGCTTCTCTTTTTTATAGAAGAAAAATTATAGCGCCATAAGGTTCACAGAAAAGGAAACTCACAATGAGTTTGAAAAAATTTATTTTCAGCCAGGCCGACCAGCCGGTGGTCAAACCAAAAGAAGAAGTTGATCATACTTATAAAAAATTTCGCATTGAAATCATCACCTCTGTATTTATCTCTTATGCCGTATTTTACTTAACCCGCAAGAATTTCTCTGCGGCCATGCCAGCGATGTTAACGGATACGTCATTAACCGCACAAGATTTCGCTATCATGTCGTCGGTCTTTTACATTCTTTATGGCTCCATGAAGTTTGTAGGTGGCATGTTAGTCGATAAAATTAACCCACGAGCGATGACTGGCCCCGTACTTATTGGCGTCGGTATTGTTAACATTCTTTTCGGTTTTTCAGACAGCGTTGCTGCGTTCTATATCCTGTATAGCCTTAATGCTATTCTCCAGGGTACCAGTTTTCCGCCAATGGCAAAAATTATGGCCTCTTGGTTCTCGAAAAATGAACGCGGACGCTGGTGGGCAGTTGTTGAAGCTGCGCATAATATTGGCGGTAGTCTTGCGCCTCTCCTGACAAGCTTTGCTATTGCTTTTAGTGGCAGCTGGAAGATGGGCTTTTATGTTCCGGGTGTAATCTCACTGATTATGGGGATTGTTGCCTTGTTTACGATAAAAGATCGTCCCGGCACGCTCGGTTTGCCTAACGTCGGTAAGTGGCGCAACGACCCGACAGAACTTGCACAAGTTAAAGCAAGTCCGGTTGATCTCAGTTTTTGGCAAATATTCGTTAAATATATTCTTACCAACCCATTAGTTTGGCTCATTATCCTCGGGGATATGTCGGTCTATATTGCACGCACCATCCTCAATGACTGGCCACAAATTTATTATTCTCAGGTTCATAACTGGAGCCTGATTAAAGCGAACTCCATTATATCCTGGTTTGAAGCAGGTGGACTTGCTGGGGGATTACTGGCGGGGTACTTGTCCGATTTCATGTTTAAAAGTAACCGCTGGATGACCGGATTAATCTTTGCCATCGCTTTATGTATTTGCATCGTTCTCGTACCGCTGGTGCAGGACGTCTCCTACACATTAACGGCTATTCTGTTTACAATCATGGGGTTTGCATTGTATGGACCACATATGTTATTCGCTGTCGGGTGTCTTGATGTTACGCATAAAGATGCGGCAGGTTCCATTACTGGATTCAGGGGCTTGTTTAGTTATTTAGGCGCGGCAATGGCAGGGCTTCCAGTTATTATGGTGAAAAACAGTTGGGAATGGTCAGGAGTGTATATTTACGCAGTCATTACCATTTTGCTGACAACATTTTCACTGGCCTTACTGGCAAAATTTCATCGGTTATAAAGCCAGAAGCGAATTTCTGGGATTATGCCCGGCGGGATCCACGCCGGGCATCTTCTCATCAGAAGCGATAATCCACTGCCATAAAGTAACGACGCCCGTCTTCGTTATAGCTGTAGTCGTCACGACTGAGATCCTTGTCGCCAAGGTTCAGCACACCCGCACGCAGTTTGACGTCTTTGGTCACCTGCCAGGCCGCGCCGGTATTCCAGATGGTATAACCGCCCGGAGTTTTAGCCGTCGCGCTGTCGGCGCGTTTCTGCCCGGTATAGTGACCAGAAACATAGAATGACCAGTCTTCCAGCGCCAGCGGTTTCCAGTCCAGCGTACCGTTAGCGGTATGGAACGGCAGATCGGACAACGGTTTGTTTTCGCCGTTGCTGACATCACGACCATCGTTGTAGGTGTAGTTGATCGACAGTTTCCATTCATCGTTGAACGGAATTTTCAGTTCGGTTTCCACGCCCTGAATACGTGCTTTGTTAACGTTGTAGTAGCTGAATACTGGCACACCGTCCGCTGTAAAACCGACAAAGTTTTGGTAGCCCGGAGCAGCATTGACATCAGACGTACGGCTGATGCTGATACGATCTTTCACATCGTTGCGGAAAACGGTCACGCTGGATTCAACCCCTTCCAGCCAGCCTTCTTCACCCATGTAGTAAAGCCCCAGCTCCCAACTTTCGCTGGTTTCAGGTTTCAGATCCGGGCTACCCACAATCTTGCATGCACCACGGCAGGAATTGCTCGTCCAGTCAGGGCTAAGTTGCAACAGAGAAGGCGCTTTAAATGCCGTCGCCCAGCCCCCTTTCACCGTTACGGTGTCGGTGGCGTTATAAACCAGGTAGGCACGAGGACTCCAGTGTTCACCGTAGGTTTCGTGATCGTCCATACGCACGCCGGTCGTCAGCGCCAGCGGCTCGAAGATCCGCCATTCATCTTCCACAAACAGCGCGTACTGGCTGGCAGACGTTTTGGAGCTTGTTCCTCCGGTCAGGTTCACCGCATCGCTAAGTTTGTCGTGACGCCATTCACCGCCAACCGTAACAAACTGATTAATCGCCGTCAGTGGCAACGTGTATTTACCATCGACCGTATTGCTTTCGGAAGTAATCGGGCTGCTGTTGCCAGGGTTTTTGTTTTCGACTTTCTCACCGTAGTATTTCAGTTCGCTGGTGCCGTAATCCCAACGCCCATTATGGCTGACGGAGTAGTTCTGACGTTCCAGGCGGTTTTTGTCCAGCGAGTCGGAATCACGATCCTGACGGTCAAAACCGTATCCAGCGGTAAAATCGTGATTTTGATTCGGCGTCCAGGCAAATTCAACATTGCCGTCGCGGCTGGAGAATCCTTCAATACGCGGCGTTTCTCCGGTATCGGTGGTGGTTGAGTTTTGCGGGTTATCCTTTTCACGTTTTGCCAGGCTGCCGTAAGCTTTCATTCCCAGCACGCCGTCAATTAATGGTCCGCTGGTAAAGAACTGACCGTTATAGGTATCACCGCGATCGCGATGTTCCTGAATGGTGGTATCGACAGTAACGGTACCCGACCATTTCTGACCGATTTTTTTGGTGATGATATTCACGACACCGCCGAGCGCATCGGAACCGTACAGCGACGACATCGGGCCACGGACCACTTCAATACGTTCGATGGAATCGACCGGGATCCAGTTCAGATCGAAATCATTGTGGCGGAAGACGGCATTGCGGGAGTTAACGCGTTTACCGTCGACGAGAATCAGGGTGTAGCTGCTGTCCAGACCACGAATACTAACGCCCTTACGGTTATCCCCTTCGTTCGTCAGTTGTACGCCAGGCACTTCTTTGAGGACATCCTTCAGATTCTGTACCGGTTTTCGCTGCAGGTCTTCCTGGGTAATGACGCTGATACTGGCGGGTGCATCTTTAAGGTTTTGCTCAACGGAAGATGCGGTGACAACCATCGTTTCGCCATCATCATCGACCGCTAACACAGGCCATGCACAAGAAATAGCGGACAAACACAGCCCGACCCGTACGAAGGGGTTCAACCTAAACATTCCATATCTCCATGAGGTAACTACGAAAATAAAATGGGTTATCGCTCACATCTTCTTCACGTCCCCTTGCGTACGGCAGCATCGCGGTGGACTTATTTGTATGCAGGTGATCATCCCAGAAAGCCGGAACAGCCCCTGATTTGTCAGCCTTTTTTGATTTCGGCGTAACGATAATGCAAACGATAACAATTATCAATCAAAATGTTAAAATTTATATCCACATGATTTGTCAGGGAAATAGAATTGAAAAAGCCCTCTCGGTTGAGAGGGCTTAGCAAGGAAGGGAGGAAACTTATTTCTTATCGTTCTGCGGGAACTTCATTTCGCTGTAGCGTACGAAGTGAGTTCCTTTAATCAGCTTGTATCCGAACCAGATAATCAGGAACAGCGGGATACCAATATATGTTGCCGCTACGCCGCCCCAGTCAATGGTGTCTTTCAGGAACGCTTCGTAGTTCTGGCCCAGTGTGATAATCAGACACAGAATGAATGCGAAGATCGGCCCCAGTGGGAAGAAGCCTGAACGGTACGGCAGATCGTTAATGTCGTGTCCCTGCAATACGTAACCGCGACGGAAGCGGTAGTGACTAATCGCAATCCCCAGCCAGGCAATAAAGCCTGTCATACCAGAGGTGTTCAGCAACCACAGGTATACCGTCTGGTTACCAAACATCGAGGTCAGGAAGCACAGACCGGCAATCACCGTCGTCGCATACAGCGCGTTACGCGGCACGCCACCACGCGACAATTTAGCGAAAATGCGCGGCGCTTTACCGTCACACGCCAGGGTGTACAACATACGAGTAGACGCATACATACCGGAGTTACCCGCTGACAGCACCGCCGTCAGAATAACAGCGTTCATCACCGCCGCCGCAGAGAGCAGACCCGCGTGTTGGAATACCAGGGTGAACGGACTGACGCTGATGTCTTTCACATCATTACGCAGTAGGCTCGGATCGGTGTACGGAATAATCAGGCTGATGATCAGGATCGCGAATACATAGAACAACAGGATTCGCCAGAACACCTGACGTACCGCGCGTGGAATGTTTTTCGCCGGATCTTCGGACTCGCCTGCAGCAATACCGATCAGCTCGGTACCCTGGAAAGAGAAGCCGACAATCATTGCCACGCCGATCATTGCCGCAAAACCACCAGCAAACGGTGCTTCGCCGATTGTCCAGTTGCTCCAGCCCGCAGGCTGTGCGCCTTTGAAGATACCGATAATCATCAGCACGCCGACAACAATAAAGACAATAACCGTCGTAACCTTGATCAGTGAGAACCAGTATTCTGCTTCACCAAAGCCACGGACCGAAATGTAGTTCAGCAGGAAGATAACGCCGAGGAACAGCGCACTCCAGATCCAACCGGGTGTATCCGGGAACCACCAGCTCATAACCAGCTGCGCAGCAACAAGGTCAACGGCGATAGTCACCGCCCAGTTGTACCAGTAGTTCCAGCCCAGCGCGAAGCCAAAGCCTTCTTCAACATAGTTCTGACCGTAAGTGGCAAACGAACCGGAAACCGGCATGTAAGCAGCCAGTTCACCGAGACTGGTCATCAGGAAGTAAACCATCAGGCCAATCAACATATACGAGAGCAATGCCCCGCCCGGACCTGCCTGAGAAATCGTTGCGCCAGAGGCAACAAAAAGACCTGTACCGATGGAACCGCCAATGGCAATCATCGTCAGGTGACGCGCCTTTAATTCACGGCGTAAGCCCGGCGCTTCTGTGGTTTTAGTTTCGGAAACCATACAAAAATGCTATCCATCTTAAAAATGAGGCGCGATTGTAGCAGACGATTGGCAATCCTTCCGGCAGAAATACACGGTTATAAGACACCTTCATGATCGCCCCGGGATTATAAGTAAAGCAGCCAATCTCTTTTCTGGCGAATGCATGCTGCGGGCGCTGCGTCACGAAATCGACACAGCACCAGCATGTTCTTGTACAGCAACTTAACGCGGTACATTCGCGGGATCGCAATAGTCCAGAAAGCGCCGAAGCGCGTTGGAAAGGTGTTTTTGCCGATGATGGATACGCCACAACGTGCGCATCAAGCGCGGCAAAGGGACCGCAACTTCACTTAACGTGCCTGCCTGCAATTGATCTTCAATGACCCGTCGCGACAGGCAACTAATTCCCAATCCATGACGCACCGCATGTTTGATTGCCTCGGAGTTACCTAACTCCATCGCCATCTCAAACTTCGGTAAATGTGACAGCAACAGATAATCGACAATCTCCCGCGTGCCGGAACCGCGTTCACGCAGGATCCACGGCGCGGCAGCCAGCTGCTCTAAGGTGACCGGACCACGAGCCAACGGCGAAGTCGGCGCGGCGAAAACCACCAGCTCGTCTTCCAGCCACGGTTCAGAGATGATTTCAGTGCTGTGGCACGGTCCTTCAATAAAGCCAATATCAACGCGGAAATCCAGCACCGCTTGCATCACGTCCTGGCTGTTCCCAACGCTAAGTTCAATCGGCAACTGCGGATAATCATGGCGATAACGGGCAATGACTGCAGGCAGAATGTAGTTACCGATAGTACTACTGGCATAGATACGAATCGCGCCGTTGTCTTCGCGAAACAGTTGTTCGATTTCAACCGCCTGTTCAAGCAGTGCCAACGCTCGCGGATAGAGCAGCCGCCCGTGTTCATTAACTACCAGTCTTTTCCCCACGCGATCAAACAGTTGCACGCCAAGCTGCCCTTCCAGGTCGGTCAAGGCTGCGCTCACTGCTGATTGCGACAACGCCAGCATCACCGACGCCTGGGTGGTTGATCCACTTTTCAATACTTCTGCAAAAACTTCCAACTGCCGGAGGGTGATGTGCATAGTCGCTTACCACTTATAAAGATTAATTATAAATATATAATCAATTTTATTTTTAAACCAGTTAGTCGTAACCTTATACCCGGTTAAAGGAGAGGGTTATGACGAATATCACCTTACAGAAACAACATCGTACACTGTGGCATTTTATTCCGGGGTTAGCCCTGAGTGCAGTTATCACCGGGGTCGCCCTGTGGGGTGGTTCCATTCCCGCGGTTGCGGGTGCCGGGTTTAGTGCCCTCACCCTCGCAATCTTGTTGGGGATGGTTTTAGGCAACACCATCTATCCGCACATCTGGAAAAGCTGTGACGGTGGCGTGCTGTTTGCCAAGCAATATTTATTACGTCTGGGTATCATTCTTTATGGCTTCCGTCTGACGTTCTCGCAAATTGCCGATGTCGGTATCAGTGGGATCATCATTGACGTGTTGACGCTGTCCAGTACCTTCCTGCTGGCTTGCTTCCTGGGGCAGAAAGTGTTTGGTCTGGATAAGCACACCAGCTGGTTGATCGGTGCCGGTAGCAGTATCTGTGGTGCTGCCGCGGTACTGGCGACTGAGCCGGTAGTGAAAGCGGAAGCCAGTAAAGTAACCGTGGCTGTTGCAACCGTCGTTATCTTCGGGACCGTCGCGATTTTCCTCTACCCGGCGATATATCCGCTGATGTCTCAATGGTTTAGTCCGGAAACTTTCGGTATCTACATTGGTTCTACTGTGCACGAAGTGGCGCAGGTGGTGGCGGCAGGTCATGCCATCAGCCCGGATGCAGAAAACGCAGCAGTTATTTCCAAAATGCTGCGCGTGATGATGCTGGCTCCGTTCCTCATCCTGCTGGCGGCGCGTGTTAAACAGCTGTCTGGGGCGAACAGCGGCGAGAAAAGCAAAATCACTATTCCGTGGTTTGCCATCTTGTTCATCGTAGTTGCCATCTTTAACTCGTTCCACCTGTTACCGCAGAGCGTAGTGAATATGCTGGTAACGCTGGATACCTTCCTGCTGGCAATGGCGATGGCGGCGCTGGGTCTGACCACTCACGTCAGCGCGCTGAAAAAAGCCGGGGCGAAACCTCTGCTGATGGCTCTGGTACTGTTTGCCTGGCTGATTGTTGGTGGTGGTGCGATTAACTATGTGATTCAAAGCGTCATCGCATAAACCACTACATCTTGCTCCTGTTAACCCGCTATCATTACCGTTTTCCTCCAGCGGGTTTAACAGGAGTCCTCGCATGAAATACATTGGAGCGCACGTTAGTGCTGCTGGCGGTCTGGCAAATTCCGCAATTCGCGCCGCCGAAATCGACGCAACCGCGTTTGCCTTGTTCACCAAAAACCAACGTCAGTGGCGTGCCGCACCGCTCACGACGCAAACCATCGATGAATTCAAAGCCGCCTGTGAAAAATATCACTACACATCGGCGCAAATTCTTCCCCACGACAGTTATCTGATTAACCTCGGACATCCGGTCGCTGAAGCTCTGGAAAAATCGCGCGATGCGTTTATAGATGAAATGCAGCGTTGCGAACAGCTGGGGCTTTCTTTGCTCAACTTCCACCCTGGCAGCCATCTGATGCAGATTTCAGAAGAGGATTGCCTTGCGCGTATTGCCGAATCCATCAACATTGCGCTGGATAAAACTCAAGGTGTGACAGCGGTGATTGAAAATACCGCCGGTCAGGGCAGCAACTTAGGGTTTAAATTCGAACATCTCGCGGCGATTATCGACGGCGTGGAAGATAAATCCCGCGTCGGCGTCTGCATTGATACCTGCCATGCTTTCGCTGCCGGGTATGATTTGCGTACTCCAGCCGAATGCGAGAAAACGTTCGCGGATTTTGCCCGTATTGTCGGCTTTAAGTATCTGCGCGGGATGCACCTTAACGATGCGAAAAGCACCTTTGGTAGCCGCGTTGACCGCCATCATAGCCTCGGTGAAGGCAATATCGGTCATGATGCGTTCCGCTGGATCATGCAGGATGACCGTTTCGACGGAATTCCGCTGATCCTTGAAACCATCAACCCGGATATCTGGGCAGAAGAGATCGCCTGGCTGAAAGCGCAACAAACTGAAAAAGCGGTAGCCTGAAGATGAATAACCGGGAGAAGGAGATCCTTGCAATATTAAGGCGTAACCCGCTGATTCAGCAGAACGAAATTGCGGATATGCTGCAAATCAGCCGTTCGCGTGTTGCAGCGCATATTATGGATTTAATGCGCAAAGGTCGGATTAAAGGCAAAGGTTACATTCTCACCGAGCAGGAATACTGCGTAGTGGTGGGGACAATCAATATGGATATTCGCGGGATGGCGGATATCCGTTACCCGCAAGCGGCTTCTCATCCCGGTACAATTCATTGCTCGGCAGGCGGCGTTGGACGCAATATCGCCCACAATCTGGCGCTGTTAGGCCGCGACGTCCATTTGCTTTCAGTGATTGGCGATGACTTTTATGGCGAAATGCTCCTGGAAGAAACGCGCCGCGCCGGCGTGAATGTCTCCGGCTGCGTTCGTTTACATGGTCAAAGCACATCGACGTATCTGGCAATTGCCAATCGAGACGATCAAACCGTGCTGGCGATTAACGATACCCATCTGCTGGATCAGTTGACACCGCAACTACTGAACGGGTCGCGCGATTTACTTCGTCATGCGGGCGTGGTACTGGCTGATTGCAACCTGACAGCCGAGGCGCTGGAGTGGGTCTTTACCCTCGCTGATGAAATCCCGGTGTTTGTCGATACCGTTTCAGAATTCAAAGCGGGCAAAATCAAACACTGGCTGGCGCATATTCACACTCTGAAACCCACTTTGCCGGAGCTGGAAATTTTATGGGGCCAGCCGATAACCCGCGATGCTGATCGTAATGCCGCAGTGAATGCGTTGCATCAGCAAGGCGTTCAGCAACTGTTTGTTTATTTGCCCGATGAGTCTGTTTATTGCAGCCAAAAGGATGGCGAACAATTTTTGCTGACTGCGCCAGCGCATACGACGGTAGACAGTTTTGGTGCTGACGATGGTTTTATGGCGGGCCTGGTGTATAGCTTTCTGGAAGGAAGCAGTTTCCGTGATAGTGCCCGTTTTGCGATGGCCTGCGCGGCAATTTCACGCGCCAGCGGCAGCTTAAACAACCCTACCCTGTCTGCCGATAACGCGCTTTCATTAGTGCCGATGGTGTAACAATCTTGCCGGATTCGACGCTTGACCGCGTCTTATCCGGCTCATAACTCGCGCACTACGCTAAGCCAATAAAGAATCCTGCAATGGTGGCACTCATCAGGTTAGAAAGTGTCGCCGCCGCCAGCGCGCGTAAACCAAGCTGGGCGATTTCCGGCGCACGGTGTGGCGCAACCGCAGAAAATGCGCCAACCACCACCCCGATAGAACCAAAGTTAGCGAATCCGCACAACGCGAAGGAAATAATCGCCACGGTTTTAGCATCCAGAGTGCCAGCTGTTTGCAGATAAGGTGAGAAATTGAGGTAAGCGACAAATTCATTAATCGCCAGTTTCTGTCCAATCAAACTTCCGGCAAGATTCGCATCACTCCAGTCAACACCCACCACCCACGCCAGCGGGGCCAGCAGGTAACCTAAAATGGACTCCAGCGAGGCATGTTCAAAACCAAACCAGCCACCAACGCCGCCGATAACACCGTTGATCAACGCAATGATGGCGACAAATGCCATCACCACTGTCGCCACACCCGCAGCGATTTTCAGCCCGGTCATTGCCCCTGTCGCAGCGGCTTCAATAATGCTCTTTGGCGGTGTTTCGGTGAAAGAGAGGTTATTAAAGGAAACCTGCGAAGATTCCGTAGCCGGACTTAACAGGCGGGCAAACAAGATCCCGCCAGGGATCGCCATTAACGATGCCGCCAGCAGATATTCCACAGGCACGCCCAGTGCGGCGTAACCAATCATTGTCGAACCAGCAATCGAGGCCATCCCGCTACAAATCGCTGTAAATAATTCATTGCGATTCAGACGATCGATAAAGGGTTTGACGATTGCCGGAATTTCGTTTTGCCCGAGGAAAATGGTAGTGACCGCGACGAATGACTCGATCTTGCTGATATTCAATGCTTTCTGGAATATACCGCCGAGAATGCGAATTAAGATCCCCATCACACCGATGTAGTAGAGAATACTCACCAGTGCAGTGACGAAGATAATTGCCGGTAATACCCTGAAACCAAAGATAAATCCTGCACCATCAAATAAGGTGTCCATTTTCGGTCCAACCAGAGAACCGAAGATAAATGCGCTACCTGCGTCGCTGTACGCCATCACTTTATGCACGCCAAAAGCGACTTTTTCTGCGACCCAACGCCCTGGCGGTAACCAAAGCATAATGCCGCCAATCACGACCTGTAACACTAACGCCGCGCCAACGGTACGCAGGCTGATCTTCTTCTTGTTTACTGACAGCAAAAACGCAATTGCCAGCAGTACCACCATTCCCAGAACACTTCTCATGACATCCATAGTTATTATCTCTTCATGTCATTTTGGGCGACGGCTTTCTGCCCATCAGAAATAGCCGGGCCTGCATCTTGCGATACTGTCCCGGCTTGTTATCAACACTTAATGGGTTTTGATGTAGCCGCGCACGCACTCTTCGACTAATCCCCAGAACCAGTCGGTATCAATAGTGATGCCGACTTTGGTATTGGCGGGCTTGCCAAGAACGCCCAGCTCGTCGCAGACGGTACGCCCGTAACAAGGGCCACTGTTGACGTCCACTTCGACGTACATCTCCTGGGTTTTAATACCATCGGGGTTAATCAGATAACCGATACAGGTGGCGTCATGTACCGGGCCGCCAGCCAGACCGTAGTTTTCGAACTGGGTTTTGAGAGTGAAGTTCATGATGTCGCTGAACAACTCTCCGGCAGGGCCGCCTGCCCTTTCCATCCGTGCAATCACGTCCGGAGTGCAAACGGTCTGGTTGGTGAGATCGAGGCCCATCATCACTAATGGAACGCCGGAGGTGAACACCACGCGTGCGGCTTCCGGGTCAGCAAAAATGTTGAACTCGGCAGATGGGGTGAAGTTGCCAGTACCGTAAGCGCCGCCCATCAGTACAATTTCACGGATTTTCGGCAGGATTGCGGGCTGCATACGCATTGCCACCGCGATATTTGAAAGCGGACCAACCGGCACCAGAGTGATATCGCCATCGCTTGCCATCAGGGTATCGATGATATATTTCACCGCATGGGTGTTTTCTGCCTGACGAGTCAGCGGTTCGAATACCGGACCATCCAGCCCGGTTTCACCGTGAATATTATCGGCAACGATTTGTTGACGCATAATGGGTTGCGGCATCCCCGCATAAACCGGAACATTAATCTCCAGTTTCTGGCAAACATTCAGGCCATTAATTAATGTTTTATCGAGGGTTTGATTCCCCGCCACAATAGTGATACCTAATAAATCAATCGCCGGATGTTTCGCGGCCATCATTATGGCAATAGCATCATCATGACCCGGATCACAATCCAGAATAATTTTTCTCTTTTCCATTGTTTATTTCCTCTGTTTCCAGTTGTGTTATTTTTTCTACAGCAAAGAAAATTCGACCGGGCCGATGATTGAATCTTAACAACAGCGTACGTATGCTAAATATGAGAAATCTCATAGCGGATAAACATCGTGAAAGAAATCCACAATAATGATCTTAAGCAGCAATTGATGAGTGAGTCCGCGTGTAAGGATTGCTTTTCAACGGATGTTTCAGCCGATACACGGCTGTTTCATTTTTTAGCACGTGACTACATTGTGCAGGAAGGGCAACAGCCGTCATGGCTGTTTTACCTGACGCGAGGCCGCGCCAGGCTTTACGCCACGCTTGCTAATGGTCGCGTGTCGCTTATTGATTTCTTTGCTGCACCCTGTTTTATTGGCGAGATTGAGTTAATCGATAAAGATCATGAACCACGAGCGGTACAGGCGATTGAAGAGTGTTGGTGCCTTGCACTCCCCATGAAACATTACCGTCCGCTGTTATTAAACGATACGCTATTTTTACGAAAACTCTGCGTCACCTTAAGTCATAAAAATTATCGTAATATTGTTTCTTTAACTCAGAATCAATCATTTCCGTTAGTGAATCGCTTGGCAGCTTTTATATTACTCTCGCAGGAAGGTGATCTTTATCACGAAAAGCATACGCAAGCGGCAGAGTATTTGGGCGTTTCTTATCGACATCTTTTATATGTTCTCGCGCAATTCATTCATGACGGTTTATTAATTAAAAGCAAGAAAGGGTATCTGATTAAAAACAGAAAGCAGTTGTTAGGGCTGGCGCTGGAGATGGATCCGGAGAATAAATTCTCCGGGATGATGCAGTAAAAATTAATCTGGAATAGTACGCGATTGCCGGATGCAACGCTTAATAAGCGCGTACATCCGGCAATGAAACTCAAGCTAAACCAATAAAGAACCCGGCAATGGTCGCGCTCATCAGGTTGGAAAGCGTTGCTGCTGCCAACGCCCGTAACCCAAGCTGAGCGATTTCCGGCGCGCGTTTTGGCGAAATAGCCGAAAACGCCCCAACGACAACACCGATAGAACCAAAGTTAGCAAAACCACAAAGCGCAAAGGAGATAATCGCAATGGTTTTCACTTCCAGCGTGCCGCCCGTTTGCAGGTATGGGGAGAAACTCAGGTAAGCGACGAATTCGTTAATCGCCAGTTTCTGCCCAATCAGGCTACCCGCAAGGTTGGCATCACTCCAGTCCACGCCCATGATCCACGCCAGCGGTGCCAGCACATAGCCAAAAATACTTTCCAGAGAGGCATTGGAAAAACCAAACCAGCCACCAATTCCGCCGATAATGCCGTTGATCAGCGCAATAATTGCCACAAACGCCATTACCACCGTCGCCACACCAGCGGCGATTTTCAACCCGGTCATCGCACCGCTCGCCGCCGCTTCGATAAAGCTTTTTGGCGGCGTTTCGCTGAACGACAGATTTTCAAATGTCACCTGCGAAGGCTCGGTGGCTGGGCTAAGAATACGTGCAAACAAAATACCACCAGGGATCGCCATTAGCGATGCCGCTAACAGGTAGTCAATTGGTACGCCCATTCCGGCATAACCAATCATCATCGAACCGGCAATGGACGCCATCCCGCTACAAATTGCCGTAAATAGCTCGTTGCGATTCATGCGATCGATAAACGGTTTTACGATCGCCGGGATCTCATTTTGCCCAAGGAAAATAGTGGTAACCGCAACAAAAGATTCGATTTTGCTGATGTTGAGGGCTTTCTGAAAAATACTGCCAAGAATGCGGATTAGCAGCCCCATCACGCCAATGTAGTACAGCAGGCTGATGAGCGCTGTGACGAAAATAATTGCCGGAAGTACGCGAAAGGCGAAGATAAAGCCCGCGCCATCAAACAGGTCATCCATTTTCGGCCCAACCAGCGAACCAAAAATGAAGGCGCTACCGGCATCACTGTAAGACATCACTTTATGCACGCCTAATGCCGCCTGCTCTACTGCCCATTTTCCCGGTGGGAAGTAGAGCATAATGCCACCAATAGCGATTTGCAGCAGCAATGCAGCCCCGACCGTGCGTATGCTGATACCTTTTTTATTCACTGACAATAAGAATGCAATTGCCAGCAATACCACCATACCCACCAAACTTCTCATTATATCCATAATGATTTTCCTTTCATGCCAGTAAACCCGGCGCTAGCGCCAGGTTTTGGTATGTATGATCAGTACGGGCGACGGCTTTCTGCCCGTCAGAAATTAACCCGCGAGACGCTGGTATTCTTTGGCAATTTCGCTCGCCAGAATGGCGTTATTGAACACCAGTTGGATGTTGGATTTCAGGCTGTCACCACCGGTCAGTTCAGCAACACGCGCCAGTAGGAACGGTGTACTTTCTTTACCAATAACGCCCTGCTCTTCGGCTTCGGCGACGGCTTGATCTATGGCTGCATTGATAGATTCCTCCGGCATCGCAAACTGCTCCGGGATCGGATTCGCCACTACCAGGCCGCCGTTCAAACCGGTTTGCCATTTCACTGCCATTGCACGAGCGATTTCCGTGGCACTATCAAGGCGAATACTGACTTCAAATGGGCTGGTACGGCAGAAAAACGCAGGCAGCGCTTTTGTCTGATAGCCAATTAACGGTACACCGAAGGTTTCTAAATATTCTGTTGTTAATCCTAAATCGAGAATAGATTTTGCACCGGCACAAACAACGGTGACATTAGTATTTGCCAGTTCCTGTAAATCGGCAGAAATATCGAATGTATGTTCCGCACCGCGATGCACACCACCAATCCCCCCCGTTGCAAATACTTTAATTCCTGCCAGTGCCGCGATAATCATCGTTGAAGCAACGGTGGTCGCGCCATTTTTTCCTGCGGCAACGACAAAAGGTAAATCACGGCGACTGACTTTCGTCACGTTATGTCCTTCACGGCCTAACAATTCAATTTCTTCTTTGCTCAAACCTACTTTCATGACACCACCAATAATGGCGATTGTTGCAGGTACAGCACCGTGCTTACGAATTGTGTCTTCTACTTCAATTGCCGTCTCAGCATTTTGCGGGAATGGCATTCCGTGAGAAATAATGGTCGATTCCAGTGCCACAACCGGTTTTTTGTTTTTTAAAGCGTCCTGCACTTCCGGGGAAATTTGTAATAATTCAGGGGAAATTTTTAATTCAGACATTCTGCGTTCTCCACTAACGATATAACGTTGGCAATCGATAAATCGGGGTTATTGGTGTATTCACAGGAGAGCGCCATTGACGAACATCCCTGTGCGAAACGAACAGATTCGGCAAACGGCATTCCGTCTACCCAACACGAAGCAAGTCCCGCCATCATGGCATCGCCCGCTCCGGTAACATTAATGACATTGGTTTTAATCGGCGCAGACCAACCACTTTCACCGCTGATATCACTGTAATAAACGCCGTCGCCGCCCATGCTCAATACCAGTCGGTTCAGGCCATGTTGATGGAACCAGGCGGCAACCTTTGCCACATCTTCACGCCCTGACAACGCAATCCCACTCAGGGTTTCCGCTTCAAGGCGGTTTGGCTTGAGAGTGTGGATCAGATTTAGACGGTCGCGCACTTTGACACATTTCCACGCAGAAACAGGATCGACAAATACGGGTACGTTGGCGGCATTATCCAGAATCCATGCCAGTGCCTCTTCACTGATATTACAGTCCGCGACAATGACCTTTGCCCTCTGAATAAATTCACGGTGCTGTGCGAGATATTCAGCTGTAATAGCGTTGCTAATATTCATGTCATTTATAGCAACCAGCATTTCACCGGTATTATCGAGTAATGATAAATAGCTCGACGTATTTTCTCCCGGCACAATCAGGCATTTATCGACATAAACGCCAGATTGATTGGTTTGCGTTAGCAGCGATTGACCATAAAAATCACTGCCTACGGCGCTCAGTAGCCAGGCTTTATTACCCAGCAACGCCAGGTTTTGTGCAATATTGCGCCCTACCCCACCAGGCGTAAATTTTATTTTACCTGGATTTGAATCCGCATAATTTAATGATTCATGTGAATATCCGGCGACATCAATATTCGCCGAGCCTATAATTACGACATAATCCTTTTCGCGCATAGCACGTCCTCTGGTAAAAAATTACCAACCCTGTCAATCCACAAGAATATAGATACTGCAAAGACGGTTTAAACATGTGTTCATATTTAAACATGTGCTCATAGTATGCATGTTTTACGTAAAGTAAATTGCCGCCAAAGAGGCAAAATGGGCAGATTTGAGCAGGCTCACAAAATGCGATTAAATGCCTGAATTACAAAAGTGAGGAATTTGTGACGGGATGCACAGAACAGGAACACTAAAAAAGGGCAGAAAATAATCTGCCCTTGAGGAAATAACCTTAGTGTTTGATGAACATTTCAAGTTTCTACTGAAAGATAAAACCATTTAAATTCATAAAATTACATTCACAAACTGGTCATTCCCTTTGCGCTCATCAAATGTTACAGGGCAGGAAATTTCTGCCCTGTAACACACCTTTTATTACGCTGCTTTCGCTACTGCGTCCACTTCCGGACGTTTCAGGAAGGCATAGGCCAAACCCGCCACCAGCGTACCGGCAATAATTGCTACCAGGTAACCCAGTACCGGCGTAATAGCGCCAGGGATCAGCAGAACAAACAGACCACCGTGCGGTGCCATCAGCTTCGCACCAATCGCCATTGAGATTGCGCCAGTCAGCGCCCCACCAACGATACAACACGGCAGCACACGCATCGGATCACGAGCAGCAAACGGAATTGCACCTTCCGAAATAAAGCACAGACCAAGAACCAGAGCGGCTTTGCCACCTTCCTGCTGCGCTTTGTCGAATTTGCGACGCGCCACCATTGTTGCCAGACCCATTGCCAGCGGTGGCACCATACCTGCCGCCATAATCGCCGCCATCGGGCCATAGGTTTGAGTACTCAGCAGACCCACACCGAATGCGTACGCTGCTTTATTTACCGGACCGCCCATGTCAGTACACATCATGCCACCGAGGATCGCCCCCAGCAGAACCGCATTCGCAGTCCCCATGGTCTGCAGCCAGTGAGTCAACCCTTCGAGAATGCCAGCAACCGGTTTACCGATCAGGTAGATCATCGCCAGACCGACCACCAGACTGGAAATTAGCGGAATGATCAGGATCGGTTTCAGCGCCTCCATACTCTGTGGCAGTTTCAGTTGCGTACTGATTAACTTCGCAATGTAACCAGCCAGGAAGCCCGCAATAATACCCCCAATGAAGCCAGAACCGGTGCTGACCGCCAGCATACCGCCAATCAGACCCGGCGTGAGACCCGGACGATCGGCAATGGAGAAGGCTATGTAACCTGCCAGTACCGGTACCATCAGCGCAAAGGCTGAACCACTACCAATCTGCATCAGCGCCGCTGCCAACGTACCCGGCTCTTTAAACGCTTCGATACCAAAAGCAAAAGAAAGCGCGATACACAGACCACCTGCAACGACCATCGGCAGCATGTAAGAGACGCCCGTCAGCAAGTGACGGTAAGCGCCTGCACCCTCTTTCTTACCTTCAGTGGTCGCTGTTTGAGCTTTGCCCGCCGGTTCATACGGCGTTGCTTCAGCAACCGCTTTATCCAGTTCCTGCGCGGTTTTCTTCAGCGCCAGACCGGTAGAGGTGCGATACATCGGTTTACCAGCAAATTTCGCCAGATCCACTTCGATATCTGCCGCCACAATCACCAGATCCGCTGCGGCTACTTCTTCAGGGGTGATCGCATTACCCGCGCCAACAGAACCACGGGTTTCAACTTTCACCCACCAGCCACGTTTTTTCGCTTCGGTTTCAATGGCTTCAGCCGCCATAAATGTGTGTGCTACGCCAGTCGGGCAAGCTGTCACCGCAACTACGCGTTTCGGACCGCTGGTGGCAACTGGTGCTGTCGCAGCGACCGGTGCAGTGTAAGGTTTCGCATGGCCTTTGGCTTCACTCAGGAACAGCTCAGGGTGCGCAACTGCCCGGGAAATATCGCCCAGCCAGACATTTTTACCGTTCAGCGCGCTGTCGTTCGGGATGGAATCACCGAGAACAATCGCCATTTCAGCGTCGTTCGGATTGTCGATGATTTCCAGTTTTGCTTTTCGCGCCGCCGCGCCCAGCAGGGTCTTCGCCATATAGGCGCGTGCCTGACCGAGATTAGCGTCAATAATCAGCAGCGTTTTCATTATGCCTCTCCTGCTGTCAGTTAAAAGGTTGTAAGTCGACGCGCGCCATCATTGCGGCCAACTGCGGACGATCGGTAATACCCACATTGCTTTGACTTACCGCCAGGGCTGCAACAGCTGTCGCCAGACGCAGTGTGTGTTCACTGGATTCACGCATCAGCAAGCCATAAATCAGGCCACCAACCATAGAATCCCCTGCGCCAACGGTGCTTACGACATCGACTGACGGTGGTTTGGCGATCCATTCGCCGGAGGCATTAACCCAAAGCGCGCCTTCGGCACCCAGTGAAATAACGACATGCGCGATACCTTGTTCACGCAGCGCATGCGCAGCTTCAATCACATCTTTCATTTCAGGCAGTTTACGGCCCGCCCAGATTTCCAGCTCGCGGCGGTTAGGTTTCACCAGCCACGGTGCCGCTTTCAAACCTGCCACTAACGCTTCACGGCTACTATCAAAGATAATGCAAGGACACTGACTACGCAGGCGAGTCATCCAGTCGGTGAACGCTTCCGGGCTGACGCCTGACGGTAAGCTTCCGCTGACACAGACCATATCGAACTGACCGAGCCAGCTCAGAGAATCAGTCACAAAGCGTTCCCAGTCGGCGGGGGTAACTTCAAAACCCGAGAAGTTGAAGTCGGTCACTTCGCCGTCTTTTTCCGTCAGCTTAACGTTAATTCGGGTGCGCCCCTGTACAACCTGGAAACGGTTGGCAATGCCCAGCTCGCTGAACAGTTGCTGAAAACCATCCTGATTGTCTTTACCGAGGAAGCCGCCAACGGTGACATCAATTCCCAGGTCTTTTAATACTTTGGCCACGTTGATGCCTTTACCCGCCGCATGCAGACCGGTGGTTTTCACCAGGTTCACTTCGCCGCGTTCAATTTCCGGGCAGAAACCAACAAGGTCATAAGCCGGATTAAGGGTGATAGTAGCAACACGTCTGCTCATTATGCGCCCTCCCCAAGACCAGCAGCGATAGCGTCGCCAATGGCTTTCAGCGCCTGCTCAGCATCTGCACCCTGGGCGGTAAAGCGTAGGCGATGACCTTTCTTAACGCCAAGTGCCACAACTTTCATCAGACTACGTCCGTTTGCCGGTTTGCCGGTGCCATCAAGGTTTGTCACGGTAATATCACTGTTAAATTGTTTAATAGTATTGACCAGCATGGTACCTGGACGAGCATGCAGGCCGTGTTCATTGCGCACCACAAACTCCGCGCTTAACACGTCGTCGGTCGGCGCATCATCGCTGGTCAGCAGCGCCAGCAACGTTGCCGCATCCGCTTTCAGCAAACGGTCAGCTTTATTGTCGAGCAACAAATCAGCGAGACGCTTAAGAACCGCGACGGGCTGATCGTCATTCATCGCCACACTCACCAGCATGGCTGCCGTTTCGCCGTCCACATCAAAAGCATTTGCCGCACGGCTTACCGCAATCGCGCTACGCAAATTGCCTTCAGCGCTATCGCTCAGCCAGATGCCCTGTCCGAGGTTCAGCGGTTGTTCATTGATGGCTTTAGTGACGAAGGTGGCGTCAACTGCCCCTGCTTCTTTCAGACGCGCAGCGTTAAGCGCCTGAAGCGTCAGCAGATCGCTGGCGACAATATCCAGCGTCAGCATTTCGTTATCGAGCTTCAGCTGCTCACTCTGCTTTTCGCCCATCAGCAATGCGCGAAGTTCTTCTGCTGTCGTTGCTGACTTCAGCTGTTCAGCAACGGAATCATCGCTCAGTACGTGGGTCAGCTGGCGTAACAGACCCAGATGTTCATCCGAGCTGGCAGCAATACCGATCGCCACGTACGCTACCTGGCCGTCACCCCAGGTGACGCCTTCCGGGAACTGAAATACCTGAACGCCGGTTTTCAGCACCTGATCGCGGGTGTCGGTAGTGCCGTGTGGAATAGCAATACCATTGCCGAGGAACGTAGAGGTTTGCTGTTCGCGCGCCAGCATGCCATTGACGTAGCCTTCAGCTACATTACCGGCCTGCACCAGCGCCGCAGCGACCTGGCGAATCGCCTCTTCTTTGTCTCCGGCCTTTTCGCCCGGATGGATGTCCTGTACGGATAACTGGAACATAGTTCTCCTCTCTTGCTGAATTGAAACGATTCAGCTTCTATGAGAAAAAAAGCGCCAACCTGGCTTAGGGTTAAAGACAAGATCGCGCTGAAACGTTTCAAGAAAGCATAATACTTCTGTTTCAGCACGCAAGGAAAGCCGTAAAGTAATGAGCAAAAGTTTGATGTGCTGCACAATTTTTTGTCATTTTTCCTAATTGCTGATGGGAAAATCCGTGGTCAGTAATTTCAATTCAGCAGCGTCAGCAGACAATCAGCAACAGTGAAATGGCATTTTGATTATTCGTGGCGCTTTTGATTTCGCTGTCTGTTTATTTTCTAACAAGCAGCGTAAACTCCGCGTCTTCCTCTTCCAGTGATCGACCAGCATGCATAACTCCCCCGCAGTCTCCAGCGCGAAATCGTTTGACCTGACCTCGACGGCGTTTTTAATCGTTGCCTTTCTCACCGGTATTGCGGGCGCTCTGCAAACCCCGACACTCAGTATTTTCCTTACCGATGAAGTACATGCCCGTCCGGCGATGGTGGGATTCTTCTTTACCGGCAGCGCTGTCATTGGGATTCTGGTCAGTCAGTTTCTCGCCGGGCGCTCTGATAAGCGCGGCGATCGCAAATCGCTGATTGTCTTTTGCTGCCTGTTAGGCGTGCTGGCCTGCACCCTTTTTGCCTGGAATCGCAACTACTTTGTTTTGCTATTCGTTGGCGTCTTTCTTAGCAGCTTTGGCTCGACCGCTAACCCGCAAATGTTTGCCCTTGCTCGTGAACATGCCGACAAAACCGGACGTGAGGCGGTGATGTTCAGCTCTTTTTTACGCGCTCAGGTTTCACTGGCATGGGTCATTGGCCCGCCGCTGGCTTATGCCTTAGCGATGGGTTTCAGCTTTACGGTAATGTATCTGAGCGCAGCGGTAGCGTTTATTGTTTGCGGCGTGATGGTGTGGCTGTTTTTACCGTCGATGCAAAAAGAGCTTCCGCTGGCGACCGGCACGGTTGAAGCGCCGCGCCGTAACCGTCGCGATACGCTGCTGCTGTTTGTCATTTGTACATTGATGTGGGGCTCGAACAGCCTGTACATCATCAACATGCCGCTATTTATTATCAACGAACTGCATCTTCCCGAGAAACTGGCAGGCGTGATGATGGGGACCGCCGCCGGGCTGGAAATCCCGACCATGTTGATTGCCGGATATTTTGCCAAACGTCTGGGTAAGCGTTTCTTAATGCGCGTTGCTGCCGTGGGTGGCGTCTGTTTTTACGCAGGAATGCTGATGGCGCATTCACCTGCCATTCTGTTGGGCTTGCAGCTGCTAAATGCTATTTTTATTGGCATTCTGGGCGGCATCGGGATGCTCTATTTTCAGGATTTGATGCCCGGTCAGGCAGGTTCAGCCACCACGCTCTATACCAACACGTCGCGCGTGGGCTGGATCATCGCAGGATCTGTGGCGGGCATCGTCGCCGAGATCTGGAATTATCACGCTGTGTTCTGGTTTGCGATGGTGATGATTATCGCCACTCTGTTTTGCTTACTGCGGATTAAAGATGTTTAAGGCGCGGTCAGCATTTCCAGATCGATAAGCCAGGTCATTGCCTGCTGACGCGAGTTACCGCACATTTCAGCGCTGGCTTGTAAGCCTGCACAGACTTTCGGCCGCAGTGGCGAGGTGAAAATTTTACAGCGTTGCTGTTCATCAAGCTGAATGCAGGGCGTATTGGCGGGCTTGCCATCTGGCATACCGGGAATAGGGCTGGAAATTGAAGGGGCAGTGCAACACGCCCCGCAACCCGGACGGCATTCCATACGTTGTTCTCTTAAGGTTAACCACCGGATTGATGAGCGCGCACAGTACCACCTTTTTTGCACCAGCAAAAGTGCGAATACCACTTGCCCGAAAGGCCCGTCGCGAGTACTTTGTCGCGATATTTTTGACATTTTCGACTACAGGAATTTTTCGATGCCAAGAGCGAACGAAATTAAAAAAGGTATGGTACTGAATTACAACGGCAAACTGCTGCTGGTTAAGGACATTGATATTCAGTCGCCCACTGCCCGCGGTGCCGCTACGCTGTACAAAATGCGTTTTTCTGATGTCCGTACCGGGCTGAAAGTAGAAGAGCGTTTCAAAGGAGATGATATCGTTGACACCGTGACGCTGACCCGCCGTTACGTTGACTTCTCCTATGTCGATGGCAACGAATATGTCTTTATGGATAAAGAAGACTATACCCCGTATACCTTCACCAAAGATCAGATTGAAGAAGAGTTGCTGTTTATGCCTGAGGGCGGCATGCCGGACATGCAGGTGCTGACCTGGGACGGTCAACTGCTGGCGCTTGAGCTGCCGCAGACCGTTGATCTGGAAATCGTTGAAACCGCACCAGGCATCAAAGGGGCATCTGCCAGCGCCCGTAACAAACCGGCGACATTGAGCACTGGTCTGGTGATTCAGGTACCGGAATACTTAAGCCCGGGTGAAAAAATTCGTATTCATATCGAAGAACGTCGTTATATGGGTCGTGCTGACTAACTTCAGCCGCATGCAGAAAAGGGATAGCTCAGACTGTCCCTTTTTTAATTTATTATACCAATCTTCTATTTTGCGCTTCCTGAATATAGTTCTCCCGTAATATTCACCAGTTCATTGATCGCCCTCACACTTCATCGCATTAACAATCCAGACCAATTTCAATTTCTGTCATATAACTTTACACTGTCATTGTTAATCAATCGTTACTAAGACGTGACTCCTATGAATACAATCGCCTCCGCTACGCTCCCGCCTCAGGTACACGCTCCACGCTACGATCGCCAGCAGTTGCAATCACGTATCGTTCATTTTGGCTTCGGAGCCTTTCACCGCGCACATCAGGCGTTACTGACCGATCGTGTGCTGAATGCCCAGGGCGGCGACTGGGGGATCTGTGAGATCAGCTTGTTCAGCGGCGATCAACTGATGAGCCAGCTCCGCGCACAGAACCATTTATATACCGTGCTGGAGAAAGGTGCGGACGGCAATCAGGCGATAATTGTCGGTGCCGTTCACGAATGCCTGAATGCAAAACTGGATTCCTTAGCGGCAATTATTGAGAAATTTTGCGAGCCACAGGTGGCAATTGTTTCCCTGACGATTACCGAAAAAGGCTATTGTATTGACCCGGCCACCGGTGCACTCGACACCAGCAATCCGCGGATTATTCACGATCTTCAAAATCCTGAAGAACCTCACTCCGCGCCGGGTATTCTCGTCGAAGCACTGAAACGACGCCGTGAACGCGGCCTTGCACCGTTTACCGTACTCTCCTGCGACAATATTCCCGACAATGGCCATGTGGTGAAAAACGCGGTGCAGGGGATGGCGGAAAAACGTTCACCAGAACTCGCCGGGTGGATAAAAGAACACGTCAGTTTTCCGGGAACCATGGTCGACCGTATTGTTCCGGCAGCAACCGACGAATCACTGGCGGAAATCAGCCAACATCTGGGGGTGAATGATCCCTGCGCGATTAGCTGCGAACCGTTTATCCAGTGGGTGGTGGAAGATAACTTCGTCGCTGGGCGTCCTGCCTGGGAAGTCGCCGGTGTACAAATGGTGAATGATGTCCTGCCATGGGAAGAGATGAAACTGCGTATGCTTAATGGCAGCCACTCTTTTCTCGCTTATCTGGGTTACCTCTCAGGATTCGCGCACATCAGTGATTGCATGCAGGATCGCGCATTTCGCCATGCCGCCAGAGCATTAATGCTGGATGAGCAAGCGCCGACACTGCGAATTAAAGATGTCGATTTAACACAATATGCGGATAAGTTAATTGCACGTTTTGCTAACCCGGCGCTGAAACATAAGACCTGGCAAATCGCAATGGATGGTAGCCAGAAATTACCGCAACGTATGCTGGCAGGTATTCGCATACATCTGGCGCGCGAAACGGACTGGTCGTTGCTGGCATTAGGCGTTGCAGGCTGGATGCGTTACGTCAGCGGCGTTGATGATGCCGGAAATGCCATTGATGTTCGCGATCCGCTTAGCGATAAAATTTGCGAACTTGTTGCGGGCAGTAGCAGTGAACAACGCGTAACCGCCCTGCTTTCTCTGCGTGAAGTTTTCGGTGATGATCTGCCAGATAACCCGCATTTTGTACAGGCTATCGAACAAGCCTGGCAGCAAATCGCACAATTCGGCGCGCATCAGGCGCTATTAAACACCCTCAAAATTTAACGATTTCTGCGGTTAAAGCGGATGAAGCTCGCCTTCGTCCGCTCTCCCCTTCTCTTTTCTGCCTTTTTTAGCCAGGATTAACGCTCAGTTAACTTTTAAGAGTATTGCGGAGCCGTTGTGACCAGGACCAACCTCATCACCGGTTTTCTCGGCAGCGGGAAAACTACGTCGATTCTTCATCTGTTAGCCCATAAAGATCCCAACGAAAAATGGGCGGTACTGGTTAATGAATTTGGGGAAGTCGGAATTGATGGTGCTTTGCTCGCCGATAGCGGCGCATTGTTGAAAGAGATCCCCGGCGGCTGTATGTGCTGCGTTAATGGTTTACCCATGCAGGTAGGGTTGAATACCTTACTGCGTCAGGGAAAACCAGACCGCTTGTTGATAGAGCCGACCGGGCTGGGCCATCCGAAACAGATCCTCGATCTCTTAACCGCGCCCGTGTATGAACCGTGGATAGATCTGCGCGCCACGTTGTGCATTCTCGATCCACGCCTGCTGCTGGACGAAAAAAGCGCCAGCAATGAAAACTTCCGTGACCAGCTGGCTGCCGCAGACATTATTGTCGCCAATAAATCCGACCGTGCGACGCCCGAAAGTGAGCAAGCGCTACAGCGCTGGTGGCAGCAAAATGGTGGCGATCGGCAATTAATTCACAGCGAGCATGGGAAAATTGACGGTCATCTTCTGGATTTGCCACGTCGCAATTTAGCCGAGTTGCCCGCCAGCGCGGCGCATTCTCATCAGCATAGCGTGAAAAAAGGATTAGCAGCGTTAAGCCTGCCAGAGCATCAACGCTGGCGTCGCAGTCTGAACAGTGGACAAGGGCATCAGGCCTGTGGCTGGATATTCGACGCTGATACGGTATTCGACACCATTGGCATTCTGGAATGGGCGCGACTTGCACCGGTGGAACGCGTCAAAGGCGTGATGCGTATTCCCGAAGGGCTGGTGCGAATCAACCGTCAGGGCGATGACCTGCACATTGAAACGCAAAACGTTGCGCCACCGGACAGTCGTATTGAGCTGATTTCCAGCAGCGAAGCTGACTGGAATGCTTTGCAGAGCGCGCTGTTGAAGCTTCGTTTAGCGACTACCGCGTAAGGTTGCCTGCGTTTTTCAGTAAGATAATTAGAGAAAATATGATTAAAAATTTGCCGCAAATAGTGTTGTTGAATATTGTCGGCCTCGCGCTGTTTCTTTCCTGGTATATTCCCGTTAATCATGGATTCTGGTTGCCGATTGATGCGGATATTTTTTATTTTTTTAATCAGAAACTGGTCGAAAGTAAGGCCTTTTTGTGGCTGGTTGCATTGACCAATAATCGTGCCTTCGACGGTTGTTCACTGCTGGCAATGGGAATGTTGATGCTGAGTTTCTGGCTGAAAGAAAACGCCCCAGGCCGACGACGTATCGTGATTATTGGTCTGGTCATGCTATTAACTGCAGTGGTATTAAACCAGCTGGGTCAGGCATTAATTCCTGTAAAACGGGCCAGCCCAACATTGAGTTTTACCGATATTAACCGCGTCAGCGAACTGCTCTCTGTTCCCACGAAAGATGCCTCACGAGATAGCTTTCCCGGCGATCACGGCATGATGTTGCTTATTTTTTCGGCATTCATGTGGCGTTATTTCGGCAAAGTCGCAGGCCTTATCGCCCTTATTATTTTTGTGGTTTTTGCATTTCCCAGAGTAATGATTGGTGCACACTGGTTTACTGACATCATTGTTGGTTCGATGACCGTGATATTGATTGGTTTGCCCTGGATGTTGCTGACGCCATTAAGTGATCGATTAATCACCTTTTTTGATAAATCACTACCGGGAAAAAACAAACATTTCCAAAACAAATAACTCAAGGTAATTAACATCATCAGGTTTATTTTTATAGTAAGGATATTCCTGATGATGTGCGCCTTTGCTTTCTTTCATCGAACACAAAAATCATTCCCTAAGTAAATGAATGGATTGTATGCGTTTCACTCAATCGTACTTTAATTGACCAATCCCGCTTATTAACTTTCTGTATCACTTTTTCTTATAAAAAATCATGTAAAACCACTCGCCAAGACCGCACCAATCGGGTAATCTCGAACTCGTTTTGCCTCGGCGGTAGATTATCCTCACAGCATATAATTTTGTGCGTTAGTCCACAGATTTGGCCTTAAGGAATTGTTTCAACATGCCCAGGTAATTAGTCTCGTGTCGCTTGGCATTTTTTTATAACGATATTTGTCGTTAAGGACTTCAAGGGAAAACAAACAACATGGTCAAATCTCAACCGATTTTGAGATATATCTTGCGCGGGATCCCCGCGATTGCAGTAGCGGTTCTGCTTTCTGCATGTAGTGCAAATAACACCGCAAAGAATATGCATCCTGAGACACGTGCAGTGGGTAGTGAAACATCATCACTGCAAGCTTCTCAGGATGAATTTGAAAACCTGGTTCGTAATGTCGACGTAAAATCGCGAATTATGGATCAGTATGCTGACTGGAAAGGCGTACGCTATCGTCTGGGCGGCAGCACTAAAAAAGGTATCGATTGTTCTGGTTTCGTACAGCGTACATTCCGTGAGCAATTTGGCTTAGAACTTCCGCGTTCGACTTACGAACAGCAGGAAATGGGTAAATCTGTTTCCCGCAGTAATTTGCGTACGGGTGATTTAGTTCTGTTCCGCGCCGGTTCAACGGGACGCCATGTCGGTATTTATATCGGCAACAATCAGTTTGTCCATGCTTCCACCAGCAGTGGTGTTATTATTTCCAGCATGAATGAACCGTACTGGAAGAAGCGTTACAACGAAGCACGCCGGGTTCTCAGCCGCAGCTAATAAACCGTTTGGATGCAATCCCTTGGCTATCCTGACGAGTTAACTGAAAGCACTGCTTAGGCAGTGCTTTTTTGTTTCCATTCATCAGAGAAAATGATGTTTCCGCGTCATGATCCAGGCTATAGTCCGGTCATTGTTATCTTTTAAATGTTGTCGTAATTTCAGGAAATTAACGGAATCATGTTCATACGCGCTCCCTCTTCTGGACGTAAGCTTATGCTTACCTGCATCGTTGCAGGCGTGATGATTGCGATACTGGTGAGTTGCCTTCAGTTTCTAGTCGCCTGGCATAAGCACGAAGTCAAATACGATACACTGATTACCGACGTACAAAAGTATCTCGATACCTATTTTGCCGACCTGAAATCCACTACTGACCGGCTCCAGCCGCTGACCTTAGATACCTGCCAGCAGGCTAACCCCGAACTGACCGCCCGCGCGGCGTTTAGCATGAATGTCCGTACGTTTGTGCTGGTAAAAGATAAAAAAACATTCTGTTCATCTGCGACCGGTGAGATGGACATTCCACTCAATGAATTGATTCCGGCGCTCGACATTAATAAAAACGTCGATATGGCGATCTTACCCGGCACGCCGATGGTGCCGAACAAACCCGCAATCGTCATCTGGTATCGCAACCCTTTGCTGAAAAATAGCGGCGTGTTTGCCGCTCTGAATCTCAATCTGACGCCTTCTCTCTTCTATAGCTCACGGCAAGAAGATTACGATGGTGTCGCGCTCATTATTGGCAATACTGCTCTATCTACCTTTTCGTCACGTTTGATGAATGTTAATGAATTAACCGACATGCCGGTCCGTGAAACTAAAATTGCGGGCATTCCTCTGACCGTTCGACTTTATGCGGATGACTGGACATGGAACGATGTGTGGTACGCATTTTTACTGGGCGGCATGAGTGGAACAATGGTTGGACTTCTCTGCTATTACCTGATGAGCGTGCGTATGCGACCGGGCAGAGAAATCATGACCGCCATCAAGCGCGAACAATTTTACGTGGTATATCAACCGGTGGTTGATACACAAGCTTTGCGGGTAACAGGCCTGGAAGTACTACTACGCTGGCGGCATCCTGTAGCGGGAGAAATTCCCCCGGATGCCTTCATCAACTTTGCCGAATCGCAAAAGATGATTGTGCCGCTGACTCAGCACCTGTTTGAGTTGATTGCCCGTGATGCCGCAGAATTAGAAAAAGTACTGCCGGTAGGCGTCAAATTTGGCATTAACATTGCGCCGGACCATCTGCACAGCGAAAGCTTTAAAGCTGATATCCAAAAATTGCTCACTTCCCTGCCCGCACATCATTTCCAGATTGTGCTGGAAATTACCGAGCGCGATATGTTGAAAGAGCAAGAAGCCACGCAACTCTTCGCCTGGCTGCATTCAGTCGGCGTTGAAATTGCTATTGATGACTTTGGCACCGGACACAGCGCGCTTATCTATCTTGAGCGTTTTACGCTCGATTATCTGAAAATTGATCGTGGATTTATCAACGCCATCGGTACGGAAACGATCACTTCACCCGTACTTGACGCGGTGCTGACGCTGGCGAAACGTCTCAATATGCTGACGGTTGCTGAAGGGGTTGAAACGCCGGAACAGGCGCGATGGCTAAGCGAACGCGGCGTTAATTTCATGCAAGGCTACTGGATCAGTCGCCCATTACCGCTGGACGATTTTGTCCGCTGGCTGAAGAAACCGTATACGCCGCAGTGGTAAGGCGTGCTTACGTCCCTTATTATTCATAGTGAAAGCATGCCGGTTTGCGGCTAATGATGAGTAAAAGGAAATCTGTTGCAGATGATTGTGCGCATACTGCTGCTGTTTATCGCTCTGTTCACCTTTGGTGCGCAGGCGCAGGCTATCAAGGAAAGCTATGCCTTTGCGGTACTGGGCGAACCCCGGTACGCGTTTAATTTCAACCATTTTGATTATGTGAACCCCGCCGCGCCAAAAGGTGGGCAGATAACGTTGTCAGCCCTCGGCACCTTCGATAATTTCAACCGTTATGCACTGCGCGGCAACCCGGGCGCACGCACCGAGCTGCTGTACGACACGCTATTTACTACTTCCGATGACGAGCCAGGCAGTTATTACCCGCTGATTGCCGAAAGTGCGCGCTATGCTGACGATTATTCCTGGGTGGAGGTCGCAATTAATCCGCGCGCCCGTTTTCATGATGGTTCTCCCATTACTGCCCGCGATGTAGAGTTTACTTTTCAAAAATTTATGACCGAAGGCGTGCCGCAATTTCGTCTGGTCTACAAAGGCACCACCGTCAAAGCCATTGCACCATTAACCGTGCGTATTGAGTTAGCGAAACCCGGCAAAGAAGATATGCTGAGCCTGTTTTCGCTGCCGGTATTTCCAGAAAAGTACTGGAAGGATCACAAACTTAGCGACCCGCTCGCCACGCCTCCACTTGCCAGTGGTCCGTACCGCATTACGTCCTGGAAAATGGGGCAAAATATTGTTTATTCCCGCGTGAAAGATTACTGGGCCGCAAACTTACCGGTAAACCGTGGACGATGGAATTTCGACACCATTCGCTACGATTATTACCTCGATGATAATGTCGCCTTTGAAGCGTTTAAAGCCGGTGCCTTTGATTTGCGTATGGAAAACGACGCCAAAAACTGGGCCACGCGCTATACCGGTAAAAATTTCGATAAGAAATACATCATCAAAGATGAGCAAAAGAACGAATCAGCCCAAGATACGCGCTGGCTGGCGTTTAATATCCAACGTCCGGTATTCAGCGATCGCCGGGTCCGGGAAGCGATCACTCTCGCCTTTGACTTTGAATGGATGAACAAGGCGTTGTTTTACAATGCCTGGAGTCGCACGAACAGTTATTTTCAGAATACCGAATACGCAGCCAGAAATTACCCCGACGCCGCGGAGCTGGTGCTTCTGGCACCAATGAAAAAAGATCTTCCGCCAGAAGTCTTCACACAAATCTACCAGCCGCCGGTATCGAAAGGCGATGGCTACGATCGTGACAACCTGTTAAAAGCCGACAAACTTCTCAATGAAGCGGGCTGGGTGCTGAAGGGTCAGCAACGCGTTAATGCCACAACGGGTCAGCCTCTCAGCTTTGAATTATTGCTTCCCGCAAGCAGCAATAGTCAGTGGGTATTACCGTTCCAGCACAGCCTGCAACGGCTGGGTATCAACATGGACATTCGCAAGGTGGATAACTCGCAAATCACCAACCGCATGCGCAGTCGCGACTATGACATGATGCCGCGCGTATGGCGGGCGATGCCGTGGCCCAGTTCCGATTTACAGATTTCCTGGTCATCGGAATATATCAACTCCACTTATAATGCCCCCGGCGTGCAAAGTCCGGTTATCGACTCGCTGATCAACCAAATTATTGCCGCGCAGGGAAATAAAGAAAAATTACTGCCGTTGGGGCGAGCACTGGATCGCGTATTAACGTGGAATTATTACATGCTGCCAATGTGGTATATGGCGGAAGACCGTCTCGCCTGGTGGGATAAATTCTCTCAACCCGCAGTGCGCCCTGTTTACAGCCTGGGTATCGATACCTGGTGGTATGACGTTAATAAAGCGACGAAACTGCCGTCAGCCAGACAACAGGGAGAGTAGATGGGCGCTTATCTGATTCGCCGTCTGTTGCTGGTGATCCCAACGTTATGGGCGATTATCACTATCAACTTTTTCATCGTGCAAATTGCGCCTGGCGGTCCGGTCGACCAGGCCATCGCCGCCATCGAGTTTGGTAATGCCGGAGTATTACCCGGCGCTGGCAGTGAAGGTGTTCGTGCCAGCCATGCACAAACGGGCGTCGGCAATATCAGCGACAGTAATTACCGTGGCGGACGCGGATTAGATCCAGAAGTGATCGCCGAGATCACTCATCGCTACGGTTTTGATAAGCCGATCCACGAACGTTACTTCAAAATGCTCTGGGACTACATTCGCTTTGATTTTGGCGACAGCTTGTTTCGCAGCGCTTCTGTGCTGACGCTGATTAAAGACAGTCTGCCGGTTTCCATCACCCTCGGATTGTGGAGCACGCTGATTATCTATCTGGTGTCGATTCCGTTAGGCATTCGCAAAGCTGTTTATAATGGTAGCCGCTTTGACGTCTGGAGTAGCGCATTTATCATCATCGGCTACGCCATTCCGGCCTTTTTGTTTGCCATCCTGCTGATTGTCTTCTTCGCGGGCGGCAGCTATTTCGACCTGTTCCCTCTGCGCGGCCTGGTTTCCGCTAACTTTGATTCGCTGCCGTGGTATCAGAAAATCACCGATTATCTGTGGCATATCACGCTGCCGGTGCTGGCGACGGTGATTGGCGGCTTTGCGGCGCTGACCATGCTGACAAAAAACTCATTCCTTGATGAAGTGCGCAAGCAATACGTGGTGACCGCCCGTGCGAAAGGGGTAAGTGAAAAAAATATTCTCTGGAAACATGTGTTCCGCAACGCCATGCTGCTGGTGATTGCCGGTTTTCCGGCGACGTTTATCAGCATGTTTTTTACCGGCTCGCTGCTGATTGAGGTGATGTTTTCACTCAATGGTCTTGGCTTACTGGGCTACGAAGCGACCGTCTCGCGCGATTATCCTGTAATGTTTGGTACCTTGTATATTTTCACCCTGATTGGCCTGCTGCTGAATATTGTCAGTGATATCAGCTATACGCTGGTCGATCCGCGTATAGATTTTGAGGGACGTTAATGTCGCGACTCAGCCCCGTCAATCAGGCCCGTTGGGCGCGTTTTCGTCATAACCGTCGCGGCTACTGGTCGTTATGGATTTTCCTCGTCTTATTTGGTTTGAGTTTGTGTTCTGAACTTATCGCCAACGATAAACCGTTGCTGGTACGTTATGACGGCAGTTGGTATTTCCCGTTGTTGAAAAACTACAGCGAAAGCGATTTTGGCGGCCCGCTGGCAAGCCAGGCTGATTATCAGGACCCGTGGCTGAAACAGCGGTTGGAAGATAAAGGCTGGGTACTGTGGGCACCGATTCGCTTTGGTGCTACCAGTATCAACTTTGCTACCGATAAGCCCTTCCCTTCTCCACCCTCCCGGCAAAACTGGCTGGGAACGGATGCCAATGGCGGCGATGTGCTGGCGCGCATTCTCTATGGCACGCGGATCTCAGTTCTGTTTGGCCTGATGCTGACCCTCTGCTCCAGCGTGATGGGCGTGTTGGCGGGGGCGCTACAAGGCTATTACGGCGGTAAAGTCGATCTCTGGGGGCAACGTTTTATTGAAGTATGGTCGGGGATGCCGACGCTGTTTTTGATTATTTTACTTTCCAGCGTCGTACAGCCTAACTTCTGGTGGCTGTTGGCAATTACCGTCTTGTTTGGCTGGATGAGTCTGGTCGGCGTGGTGCGGGCGGAGTTTTTACGTACCCGTAATTTCGACTACATCCGTGCGGCGCAGGCGCTTGGCGTCAGCGATCGCAGTATCATCCTGCGTCATATGTTGCCAAATGCCATGGTCGCTACCCTCACCTTTTTACCGTTTATTTTATGTAGTTCGATCACCACCCTGACCTCACTCGATTTCCTCGGCTTCGGTCTGCCGCTCGGTTCACCGTCACTCGGCGAACTGCTGTTACAAGGGAAAAATAACCTTCAGGCCCCGTGGCTTGGGATCACCGCCTTCTTGTCGGTGGCGATATTGTTGTCTTTGCTGATCTTTATTGGTGAAGCCGTCCGCGACGCATTTGATCCTAATAAGGCGGTGTAGCATGACGCAAACTCTGTTAGCGATTGAAAATTTGTCGGTGGGTTTTCGCCATCAGCAAACCGTACGCACAGTAGTCAATGATGTTTCACTACAGATTGAGGCTGGCGAAACGCTGGCGCTGGTGGGTGAGTCTGGTTCAGGTAAGAGCGTTACCGCGCTGTCAATTTTACGCCTGCTCCCTTCCCCGCCGGTTGAATATCTCTCCGGCGATATTCGTTTTCATGGCGAATCGCTGCTTCATGCCAGCGATCAAACGTTACGCGGTGTACGCGGTAATAAGATTGCCATGATTTTTCAGGAACCGATGGTGTCGTTAAATCCATTGCATACCCTGGAAAAACAGCTTTATGAAGTGCTTTCACTCCACCGCGGGATGCGTCGGGAAGCGGCTCGTGGCGAAATTCTTAACTGCCTTGATCGCGTCGGTATCCGCCAGGCGGCAAAACGGCTGACAGATTATCCGCATCAGCTCTCCGGCGGCGAACGCCAGCGGGTGATGATTGCGATGGCGCTGTTAACGCGACCGGAATTATTAATTGCCGATGAACCGACCACCGCGCTGGACGTCTCTGTCCAGGCGCAGATTTTACAGCTGTTGCGCGAACTGCAAGGCGAGCTGAATATGGGCATGCTGTTTATTACTCATAACCTCAGTATTGTCAGAAAACTGGCTCACCGCGTGGCGGTAATGCAAAACGGTCGCTGTGTCGAGCAAAATAACGCTGCTACGCTATTTGCCTCACCCACTCATCCCTACACACAAAAGCTACTCAACAGTGAACCATCAGGCGACCCGGTCCCATTGCCAGAACCTGCCTCAACGTTGCTAGATGTTGAACAGCTTCAGGTTGCCTTCCCCATTCGCAAAGGGATTTTGAAGCGCATTGTGGATCATAATGTGGTGGTGAAAAACATCAGTTTTACGCTACGGGCGGGTGAAACACTGGGTTTAGTGGGCGAGTCCGGTTCCGGGAAAAGCACGACGGGACTGGCGCTGCTGCGACTGATTAACTCTCAGGGCAGCATCGTTTTTGACGGTCAGCCATTGCAAAATTTAAACCGCCGTCAGCTATTACCTATTCGCCATCGCATTCAGGTGGTATTTCAGGATCCTAACTCCTCGCTCAACCCACGACTCAACGTTTTGCAAATTATCGAGGAAGGTTTACGGGTTCACCAGCCGATGCTTTCTGCCGTGCAACGCGAACAACAAGTGATAGCCGTGATGCATGAAGTGGGATTAGATCCTGAAACACGCCACCGTTATCCGGCGGAGTTCTCTGGTGGTCAGCGGCAACGTATTGCGATTGCCAGGGCGTTAATTCTTAAGCCCTCGCTGATCATTCTTGATGAACCAACATCATCGCTCGACAAAACGGTACAGGCGCAAATATTGACGCTATTGAAATCATTGCAACAAAAGCATCAATTGGCCTATTTGTTTATCAGTCACGATTTGCACGTTGTCCGCGCGTTATGTCATCAGGTTATCGTACTGCGACAAGGGGAAGTAGTGGAACAAGGACCGTGCGCGCGCGTGTTTGCCGCACCGCAGCAGGAGTATACGCGTCAGCTACTGGCGTTGAGCTGACGCTTAAAAAGGATTGTAGTTTGAGAAGGGTTCGGCAATTGCCACACCAAAATTTTTCAATCGGCATGTTGCAGCAAACTCGTCCTGGCGATTTACAAACAGGCACGGCTCACCTTCACACTCCAGTACCGAGCATGGAACTTCGATGTCGCTTAACGCCTGGCTTAGTTTGTACATCACCGACCATGCATTATCACCATCCGGGCTAAGCAATTTAAGCGCCACCAGGCTGTTGTCACCGCACGGTCCATTTTGCGGAATCGGTTCAACCTTCGAACCTGCGAAACCAGCAGACCAGCGATAGTTCTGCGGCAGTCGATGGACGATTGAGAGTTGTAATGAAGTCACTTATTTTCCCCGGAAGCACATTTACTTCACAATTTGTTTACATCAATTTTAACACATCATCAACAATCCGTCTTTATACAGATCGTAAAGATTGATGCCTCGCCAGCGTGGCCTCTATGGCTCTGATTTAAATAATATCTGCGGGCGTGGTCACGTTTGCGGGGCTATATGTACCCGTTTCTGCGATCTAACTCAACCTTTTTAACTACAATGATGTAACTTTTTACATAAATTGATTTTACATAAAATAAACATATATCGGGGGAATGATGGATTTGTGGTTGACATGCATCAACAAAGGAAGCCTTTTAGCTTCCTCGTTGTGCAATAGATCACCGTTTTTTCGGCCGACTGGCGTACAGACAGAAGAGAATGGAGCTGGTTGCGCAGAATGCAATTGACCAAATCATCGGCCATGCAGAGTTAAAGGTCGCAAGAGAAAGCAATGCGCCAACAATTGCCCCTATACCAAAACGGAAGGTGCCCGCCAGCGAAGATGCCGTTCCCGCCATGTGGGGAAACTCATCAAGAATGACCGCCATCGCATTAGATGACACCATCGACACGCAGCCCACAAACGCCGCAACGCCAACTACCAGCGACCAGAATCCCAGCCCCAGCAGCGCACTGATGACCATCCACGCCGCCATAATAAACTGTATCCACAACCCCGAGCGGAACATATTTAACGCGCCAATACGGCGGACGAAGCGACTGTTAAAGATGGTCATCACGAACAGGAAAACAATGTTTAGCGCAAAGTAATAACCAAAGTTTTCCGGCGCGACGTGGTTAATTTCAATGTAGACAAACGGTCCGGCGCTCAGGAACGAGAACATTCCGGCAAAGCTGAAACCGCTGGCCAGCATATAACTCAGGACACGCTTATGACGAAACAGCGCCGCAAAGTTACCAATAGTGGTACGAATGTGAAAAGGCTGGCGACGCTCCGGTGGTAAGGTTTCTTTGATCAGAAAGAAGATCATTGCCGAAGCCAGAATCGCCGCTACGGCGAGGATCCAGAAGATGTAATGCCAGCTCAGCCACACCAGCACCCAGCCGCCAACTATCGGTGCCATCAGCGGTGCAATGGTCGTCACCAGCATGACAAACGACATCATCCGTGAGAACTCTTCCTTCGGGTAGATATCACGCATTAAAGCGTTGATAACCACGCTGGCCGCAGCCGCAGCCAGACCGTGGAAGAAACGCATCACAATCAGCTGATCGATGGTTTGTGCCAACGCACACGCCACCGCGGCGGCGGCAAACACCAGCGTACCGCCAAGAACCACCGGCTTACGCCCGAAACTGTCTGCCATCGGCCCGTAGATTAACTGCCCCAACGCAAAGCCCAGAATATAAGTACTGAGGGTCATCTGCGTACTGCCCGCAGGTACGCCAAATTGCGCTGAAATTACCGGTAGCGCGGGCAGATACATATCAATCGACAGCGGCATCAACATGGCCAGCAGGCCAAGGATAAAAACAATAGCAAACGACGAATGCTGTCGGGTGGTCACAACGGGCTCCTGAAAGTCATAAAAGTGTTAGACGACGCTGGCAACTTCTTCTTCAGTTAATGGACGATATTCACCGGGTGCTAAATCAGCATCCAACGTAATGCCGCCAATACGTTCTCGGTGCAACTCAACCACGTGGTTACCCACGGCGGCGAACATGCGTTTCACCTGATGATAACGCCCTTCGCTGATGGTCAGACGAACCTGCGTTGGGGTGATCACTTCCAATACCGCAGGCTTAGTGAGATCTTTTTCATTATGCAACTGCACGCCTTTAGCAAATTGCTCTGCCGTATCGTCAGCTACGGGTGATTCCAGTGTCACCAGATAGGTCTTCTCGCAATGATGGCGCGGAGAAGTAATGCGGTGCGACCACTGACCATCATCAGTCATCAGCACCAGACCGGTGGTATCGATATCCAGTCGACCTGCTGCATGCAGTTTCCACGCCACAGGTTCATCCAGAAAATAGAGCACCGTTGGGTGATCCGGGTCATCAGTTGAGCAAACATAGCCCTGAGGCTTATTGAGCATGAAGTAACGTGGACCGTGTTGCTGCGCCAGCGGGTTGCCATCGTAAGCGACATCATGTTCAGGGAGCAGTTTGAACGCTGCATTACGGACGATTTCGCCATCGACGGTGACACGATTGCCGCGGATTTCACGCCCGGCAATAGCACGGCTAACGCCGAGTTGCTGTGCGATAAATTTATCAAGTCGCATGTGTGTGATTTTGCCTGTAAAAAACGGAGGTCGGGTAATGACCCGAAAATCTGAACTGTTGTCTGCCCAGTATAGCGGTCTAATAACTTCCCTCAAGGGAAAAAGATCCGTGGCATACTATTAGCAGAATAATCTACCTACGCGAGACCATGATTTTTACACTCCGTCCATATCAGCAAGAAGCCGTGGATGCCACGCTCAACCATTTTCGTCGTCATAAAACCCCTGCCGTTATCGTGCTGCCCACCGGTGCCGGTAAAAGCCTGGTGATAGCGGAACTGGCGCGGCTGGCGCGTGGTCGTGTGCTGGTGCTGGCACACGTTAAAGAGCTGGTGGCGCAAAACCATGCAAAATATCAGGCGCTGGGACTGGAAGCCGATATCTTTGCCGCTGGGCTAAAGCGTAAAGAGAGCCACGGTAAAGTAGTATTTGGCAGCGTGCAATCGGTCGCCCGTAACCTTGATGCCTTTCAGGGTGAATTTTCACTGTTGATTGTCGATGAATGCCATCGTATTGGTGACGATGAAGAGAGCCAGTATCAGCAAATCCTCACTCACCTGACAAAAGTGAATCCCCGCTTACGCCTGTTAGGGCTGACTGCCACGCCTTTTCGGTTGGGCAAAGGCTGGATTTATCAGTTTCATTATCACGGCATGGTACGCGGCGATGAGAAAGCCCTTTTCCGCGACTGTATTTATGAGCTGCCGCTGCGTTATATGATTAAACACGGCTATCTGACGCAGCCAGAACGACTGGATATGCCAGTAGTGCAATACGATTTCAGCCGATTGCAGGCACAGAGTAACGGGCTGTTCAGCGAAGCCGATCTCAACCGCGAGCTGAAAAAACAGCAACGTATTACCCCGCACATCATCAGCCAGATTATGGAGTTCGCCGCAACGCGCAAAGGGGTGATGATTTTCGCTGCGACAGTCGAACACGCAAAAGAGATTGTCGGCTTGCTGCCCGCTGAGGATGCAGCACTTATTACCGGCGACACGCCCGGCGCTGAACGCGATGTATTAATTGAAGATTTTAAAGCCCAGCGTTTTCGCTATCTGGTCAACGTCGCGGTACTGACCACCGGATTTGACGCCCCGCACGTCGATCTTATTGCTATTCTGCGCCCTACCGAATCGGTGAGTCTTTACCAACAAATTGTCGGGCGCGGTCTGCGTCTGGCTCCAGGCAAGACTGATTGCTTAATTCTTGATTATGCGGGTAATCCTCACGATCTCTACGCGCCGGAAGTTGGTACACCGAAAGGCAAAAGTGACAACGTTCCGGTACAGGTTTTCTGCCCTGCCTGTGGTTTTGCCAACACCTTTTGGGGGAAAACGACCGCTGACGGGACATTGATTGAACACTTTGGTCGTCGTTGTCAGGGATGGTTCGAAGATGATGACGGACATCGCGAACAGTGTGACTTCCGCTTCCGTTTTAAGAATTGCCCACAATGTAACGCAGAAAATGATATTGCCGCCCGCCGCTGCCGCGAATGTGACACCATTCTGGTTGATCCGGATGATATGTTAAAAGCGGCGCTACGACTGAAAGACGCGCTGGTATTACGCTGTAGCGGCATGTCTTTGCAACATGGGCACGACGAGAAAGGCGAATGGCTGAGAATCACCTATTACGATGAAGACGGCGCGGATGTGAGTGAGCGTTTCCGTCTGCAAACGCCCGCTCAGCGTACCGCCTTCGAGCAGCTTTTTATCCGCCCGCATACGCGCACACCGGGCATCCCTCTGCGCTGGATCACCGCTGCTGATATCCTCGCCCAACAAGCGTTGCTGCGCCATCCGGATTTCGTCGTCGCACGAATGAAAGGCCAGTACTGGCAAGTGCGCGAAAAAGTGTTTGATTACGAAGGTCGTTTTCGTCGGGCACACGAATTACGCGGTTAATGGTAGTTTTAATTGATGTGCAAGGCGATTGAGTATAGAATCTCGCCCGCTTTTGCATATGCAAAGCAGATCACTTACCTGTTGCTGGGTCGCCTGTAGCAGGATTAATTTAAGAGAGAAAGAAATGTTTACTATCAACGCAGAAGTACGTAACGAGCAGGGTAAGGGTGCGAGCCGCCGCCTGCGTACCGCTAACAAATTCCCGGCAATCATCTACGGTGGCAACGAAGCGCCGCTGGCTGTTGCTCTGGATCACGACAAAGTCATGAACATGCAAGTTAAAGCTGAATTCTACAGCGAAGTTCTGACCATCGTTGTTGACGGTAAAGAAATCAAAGTTAAAGCTCAGGACGTACAGCGCCACCCGTACAAACCTAAGCTGCTGCACATCGACTTCGTTCGCGCTTAATCGCTGAATAAGTTGTAAAAAAAACCCCGCTCCGGCGGGGTTTTTTGTATCTGCAAATTATGCCTGATTACGGTATTGCTATTTTTTGTAGGCCAGATAAGGCGTTCACGCCGCATCTGGCATTCATAACACCAAACCGATTAATTGCCGCCAGACGTCCGGCGCTGCAATTGATCGCGCAAGTTCGGCGGCGTGCCTTTAATGGTCAGGGTATCGGTCGCCGGGTCCCAGAAAATGCGCTCACCTAACAGCATCGCATCAAAGTTAATGGTCAAGCCACCACCGCTACCGGCAAACTTCGTCAACTGACGCAACGTGCTACGGTCTGCCGGGAAGCTCTCTTCAAGTTCGTAGCCTTTTTCAGCCGCAAATTCCGTGAAGCTCACTTCGCTGACGCCCGCCAGCTCTTTCGACAGCGATTCAAGCTCGATCTCTTCACCCGCCTGCAATTGCTCATTACAGTAGCTGTAGACCTGCTGACGCACGTTCTGCCGTTCTGCTTTATCCAGTTGTGCTTCGGCAGTGAAATCATCAACCGCCTGCAATAATCCGCGGTTTTGCGCTTTCGCGTTCAACCCTTCGCTGGCACCGAGGAAGTCCATGAAGAAATCGGCCACTTTGCGCCCGACTCGCCCTTTCAGGAAAGTGAGATACCGGGTCGACTCTGGATTGGTTTCCCATTCGGTTAAATCAATACGCGCAACAATATCCGCATGATTGATATCAAGATAATGGGTCGGGTTGATGTCGAGATTTTCGTTAACGCGCATACTGCTCAGGTTGCTCAGAACCGCCACCAGCAGATATTCGACAGCTAAATAACGGTAGTGACAAAACAGCACGAAGCCACCGTCAGCAAAAGGATATTTCGCTAATTCGTCACGCAGGCGACCGGTTGCCGCGCGGCTAAAGGCCAGAAAGTCCTCTTCGCCCTGACGCTGTAAGCGTAGCGTCTGCGCCAGTTCACTCTCTTCGCTGAACAAGCCGTATGCTTTATTTTTGGCGCTATAGACCCGATGCAGTTCTGCCACCATCTCAACGACGGTTTCTGTCGGTTCCAGCAATGAATCGCGCAACACCAGCTCAAGGTTCTGCTCATCACGCTTGATAAGCTGGTGCAGAGCAATCTGGTTGATATCCAGACTCATGATAAACTCTCCTTTAAGACCGGCAGGTATTCAACCACCGCCGGTAAAGCGACGCAATAAAAGATGGCGGTCATTTTACAGAAGGCGGCGTAACGAGAATGATTTAACGCATAAAAAAGCAGAAAAAAAACCGTTGCTACGGTAATATGTTGCCCTTTCATCAACTAACTGATTTCGATTTATGCCACAAATTTCCCGCTACAGTGATGAACAGGTTGAACAATTGCTCGCAGAGCTGCTCAACGTACTGGAAAAACATAAGGCTCCGACCGACCTTTCCCTGATGGTGTTAGGCAACATGGTCACTAACCTTATCAACACCAGCATTGCCCCGGCCCAACGCCAGGCAATTGCCAACTCTTTTGCCCGCGCCTTACAGTCCTCTATCAACGAAGACAAAGCGCACTAAGGGAAACAGATAACAGGTTATGGTAACTCATCGTCAGCGCTACCGTGAAAAAGTCTCCCAGATGGTCAGTTGGGGGCACTGGTTTGCACTGTTCAATATTCTGCTTTCGCTCGTCATTGGCAGCCGTTACCTGTTTATCGCCGACTGGCCGACAACGCTTGCTGGTCGCATTTATTCCTACGTAAGCATTATCGGCCATTTCAGCTTCCTGGTGTTCGCCACCTACTTGCTGATCCTCTTCCCGCTGACTTTTATCGTCGGCTCCCAGAGGCTGATGAGGTTTTTGTCCGTCATTTTAGCAACGGCGGGAATGACGCTATTACTGATCGATAGCGAAGTCTTTACTCGTTTCCATCTCCATCTTAATCCCATCGTCTGGCAGTTGGTTATCAACCCAGACGAAAATGAGATGGCGCGCGACTGGCAGCTGATGTTCATTAGCGTGCCGGTTATTTTATTGCTTGAACTGGTGTTTGCGACGTGGAGCTGGCAAAAGCTACGCAGCCTGACGCGTCGTCGGCGCTTCGCGCGCCCGCTGGCCGCATTCTTATTTATCGCTTTTATTGCCTCGCATGTGGTGTATATCTGGGCCGATGCCAACTTCTATCGCCCGATCACCATGCAGCGCGCTAACCTGCCGCTTTCGTACCCGATGACGGCGCGACGTTTTCTTGAGAAGCATGGTCTGCTTGATGCGCAGGAGTATCAACGCCGTCTTATTGAGCAAGGCAATCCAGACGCCGTTTCCGTTCAGTATCCGTTAAGCGAGCTGCGCTATCGCGATATGGGCACCGGGCAGAATGTGCTGTTGATTACTGTCGATGGCCTGAACTACTCACGCTTCGAGAAGCAGATGCCTGCGCTGGCAGGTTTTGCTGAGCAAAATATTTCGTTCACGCGCCATATGAGCTCCGGCAACACTACAGACAACGGCATCTTTGGCCTGTTCTATGGCATCTCGCCAAGCTTTATGGACGGCATTCTGTCGACCCGTACGCCTGCGGCGTTAATTACTGCGCTTAATCAGCAAGGCTATCAGCTGGGGTTATTCTCGTCAGATGGCTTTACCAGCCCGCTGTATCGCCAGGCATTGTTGTCAGATTTCTCGATGCCGAGCGTACGTACCCAATCCGACGAGCAGACCGCCACGCAGTGGATCAACTGGCTGGGCCGCTACGCACAAGAAGATAACCGCTGGTTCTCGTGGGTCTCTTTCAATGGCACTAACATTGACGACAGCAATCAGCAGGCATTTGCACGGAAATATAGTCGGGCGGCAGGCAATGTCGATGACCAGATCAACCGCGTGCTCAATGCACTGCGTGATTCTGGCAAACTGGACAATACGGTGGTGATTATCACTGCCGGCCGGGGTATTCCGCTGAGCGAAGAGGAAGAAACCTTTAACTGGTCCCACGGTCATCTGCAGGTACCATTAGTGATTCACTGGCCAGGCACGCCGGCGCAGCGTATTAATGCGCTGACCGATCATACCGATCTGATGACGACGCTGATGCAACGCCTGCTACATGTCAGCACACCTGCCAGCGAATATTCGCAAGGTCAGGATTTGTTCAACCCTCAACGCCGTCATTACTGGGTTACCGCTGCGGATAAAGATACGCTGGCAATTACCACCCCGAAAAAGACGCTGGTGCTGAACAATAACGGTAAATACCGTACTTACAACTTACGTGGTGAAAGAGTGAAAGATGAAAAACCACAGTTAAGTTTGTTATTGCAGGTGCTGACAGACGAGAAGCGTTTTATCGCTAACTGATTAATTATAAATCAGTTAGCGAAATATCTTACTTGCATTCGTTGTGGAAAACGGTAGTATTAGCAGCCACGAGTCGGCACGTAGCGCAGCCTGGTAGCGCACCGTCATGGGGTGTCGGGGGTCGGAGGTTCAAATCCTCTCGTGCCGACCAAAAATCCCAAGAAAACCAACCTATTGCGGTTGGTTTTTTTATATCTGCGATTAATTTGATAAACAGACCGCGACACATTACGGCCTGTTTATTTTCTGTTATCAGAACGTCCAGACGACACCCGCCTGGGTATTCCACGGTGATTCTACCCCCGCGCCATTGCCATAGCTGACTGACAAATGACCGCTTAACGTCGGGGTAAACGATGACCTTATCCCAACCTGATAAACGCCACGGGTTCCAGCCACATCGTTATTAAATTTGCCGTCGTCATTAACATTCACCTGGTTAGAATCGGCGTATTCCTGACGTACGGCGGCTTTCAGCCAGGGTTCCAGCGTCGTACCGTTTTGCAGGTCCATGTGATAGCTTACCGCCGTTCCCGCTTCAGCGCGTAATATGCGGGTATTTCCCACATCCGCGCGCATGCCGTTTGATAACGTGTAGTCCTGACCATCTGTGGTAAAGCCGGTAAAGGCGAGATAGGGTCTAACACTCCACAATCCGTCAACCCAACGGAACCCGCTCTCAACATGAGCACCCGCGCCGTTACTATTGTAATCGCCAAACGCTGTTGCCCCATTACTCATCTTGCCATGGATGGTGTTGGCAAAACGGTCAACTTTCACCACCCCATCAACATAGGCACCGTTCTGATGCTCCCAACCGGCATAAGCCCCCAGGGTGTAGCTATCAATATTGCCTTTGCCGCCGCGATCAAAACCAATATCAGAATGAGAGTAACCAAAGAACAAGCCGCGAATTGTGCTGCTTTCTTCACGGGAGAAATGGCTATCGATACCGAGCGTCAGCCCCGTCAATGTTTGCTCAAAGCCAGCTCCCGCATCAGTGATCACGTTGTTGCGGGTGTTAATTGCCGAACTCCACATCGCCGTATCGTAATTAACGCCTTTTACGCTACCAAGACGCTCACGCACGGTGTCCAGTTCTGCATCAAATACCAGCGGTTGTGCTGCCGCCATATTCAGCACATCAGTGGTTGAAGGGGTAATTTGCGCGCGATTCTCTGCCAGACTCCAGCTATGGTTGCCATTATCCAGCAAGGTATATTCATACGTACCGATATCAACAATGCCTCCGGCATTGCCCAACGTAAATGCAGCATCACCGCCGCCCGTTGTTACCAGTGTAAGGCTATCACCTGCTGCCGGGCTGGCACCGGTGTCCGTAACGAAGATTTTGAAATTACCTGTTGCCTGATCGGTGACGTTAAGCTGATCGCTCTGGTGATTGGCCATATCGGTGCGCATATAAAAATTGCCGTTTCCCGACAGGGTATTAGTGGTCAACGTAGTGAAATTTTCCGCACTTGCCGTCACGGTTGAGCGAGTTGCTGGCTCAGCCATCATAACGACAGTTCCGTCTGACATCACCAGGTTTGCTAAATTGAGACGGGTGTTTTGGTTTATATTATTGATATCGGCAATAATAGCCCAAAAACTCTCTTCGATAGAAACATCTGCTTTACTGGTATCCACTGCGCCATGCGTTCTTAAAGATGCACCATCAGAAACCACCACGTCACCTAATAATGTAGCCGGTGTATAAAAATTTAATTCCAGCGCCATTGCATCAATAATGCCCTCATTTCCTCTGACTGTTACGTTAACCATTGTGCCAGTCCAGACATTAGCGCGACCATTATCGATAACCATATTTTCAGATATGGCATTTGAGGAATATTTTATGCTTCCATTCTGCACTGACCGACCAAGATCATAAACTGCATGTGCCTGCACTCTCGTACCAGTATCTCTTCCCAACGATTGCATGGTTGCATGCTCATCAAGGATAGTGTCAATTGCCTGAGTGCCCTCCATAACAATTAGCCCGGAACCGTCATCCAGTTCATAATTTTTAGACACGCCATCTTTTATGCTAAATTGGCCTTTACTGTTTGTACCACTCACTTCCAGCGCATTCGTTGAAACAATTAATTTTCCGCCTGCTTTTTTATCAACGCCAGTTGCAGTCCCGCCATCCATAACCTCCAGTAAACCGCCGTTATCCACAGTAGTATTATAAGCGAAGTCATTTTCTTCAACTCGCAAACTTCCGCCGTTTTCCAACAACATATTATTAGCAATACCATCCTTGATATCGAACTGACCGAGACGGTTTGTTCCGAATACCTCCATGGCCCGCGTGGTTGTTTTGATTGCACCGCCTGCTTTTTGATCTACCGCAAATGCCAATCCGCCATCTTTAATCTCCAGTAGTCCTCCCTTTTCGATAACGGCGAAGATGGCAATGCCTTCGGTTTCAACGATTAAGCGCCCGCCTTTAATCGTGGGATCATTCGCTGCGCCATAAACCTGTAGCACACCATTATTGAGGGTAGTCTGGTTTGCCGCGCCACCCATTTGAACAATTTGATAACCATCATTTAATACGGAGTATTCTGCGGTGCCATTCATTTCAATGTACTGATACCCTCCGTTAATTTCAGTATTACTACTTACACCAAATTCTTTTATATGCTGTTCTCCGCCAGGATTGATTTTCGTATTATTGGCGGTCCCATAAACCAGCTGGATATCTTTTTCCAGGACAACACCATCAACTGTCTCACCATACTCAACAGTTGATGCCAATGCTATGGGTGAATATAACGCTGTAGCCACCAGAACAGATATTGCGGAACGACAAAGAGAAACAGAACCAGAGTGATGCATTAATCTTTCATCCTATGAAATTAATTGCTGTCAAAAGCATTGGGTACTGAAAATACCCATAGCGCCATACCCGGAGTCAGTTTTTAAAAACTGTTTAAAGAAATGCACATGTATTGTGATTGATTTTTTAGTTGTTTTTCTTGATGGGAAGTTGATGCAAAATTCCATACTTATAATGAAAATGATGCGAGGGTGAACTACTGAGCTGTACTTTTCACTACATGTCCATACATAAAATGGGGTAACATTCACGCGCCTGGTAGCGTTTCCAACGCTACGCTCAAACATAATGATTCTAATAAAACCTCAGGAGACTACTATGCCTGAAGCAACGCCTTTTCAGGTGATGATTGTGGATGATCATCCACTTATGCGACGCGGTGTTCGTCAGTTACTGGAGCTTGATCCTGGCTTTGAAGTGGTCGCCGAAGCGGGCGACGGCGCAAGTGCTATCGATCTGGCGAATAGACTGGATATCGACGTGATCTTGCTGGATCTCAATATGAAAGGTATGAGTGGCCTGGATACCCTCAATGCCTTGCGCAGGGATGGCGTTACCGCGCAAATTATTATCCTGACCGTATCAGATGCCTCCAGCGATGTCTTTGCGCTGATAGACGCAGGCGCAGACGGTTATCTGTTGAAAGACAGCGACCCGGAAGTGTTGCTGGAAGCGATTCGTGCCGGAGCGAAAGGCAGCAAAGTCTTTAGCGAACGCGTCAATCAGTACTTACGTGAACGTGAAATGTTTGGCGCGGAAGAAGACCCCTTCAGCGTGCTGACGGAGCGCGAGCTGGATGTTCTGCACGAGCTGGCACAGGGGCTGTCAAATAAACAGATTGCCTCGGTGTTGAATATTTCCGAGCAGACGGTAAAAGTCCATATCCGTAATCTGCTGCGTAAACTCAATGTCCGCTCACGCGTGGCGGCCACTATTCTGTTCCTGCAACAACGTGGGGCACAATAAAAAAATAGCCCGATGGATTTATCCTCGGGCTGATATTGATGACAAACGCAAAACGGCCTGATGCGCTACGCTTATCAGGCCTACGCGGATCGAGCAATGTATTGAGTTCGCACGATTTTGTAGGCTGAATAAGGCGTTTACGCCGCATCTGGCATAAACAAAGCGCACTTTGCCATCAGTCTGGACCGATGGCATCACCATCGGGCTTGTTCTTATTTACTCTCCTGTGGTGATAAGTGTTGCATCGCCTGCGCGATACTGCGTTCAATCACCGCACGGCGAGTATCGTTGGCAGGTAAGAGTTTCAACATCATCTCCCACGCGGCAACGGCTTCGCCAAATCGCTGCTGCTCAAAGGCATTAAACGCATACATGCTTAATACACGAATATTGCTATGGTCCGTTCTCACCAATTGGCGTAGCAGTTCACCACCCAGGCGGTTGTCATTGGGATCAGATGAACGTGTCAACGCTTCAGCGTATCCGAGTGCGGCATCACTGTTCTTCGGATCGAGGCGATACGCAGTGGCGTATGCATCGGTGGCGATACTGGCGTTACCCAGCGCCATGCCAACGCGTCCCAACATAATCCAGCCTTCTATATCTCCCGGATTTTTTTGCAGTTGGGTACGCATCCCCAGCGCAAGGCGGGACATCTCTTCTTCGTTGAGCGGATCGGCTTTCGGATCCAGCGCTCTGTCCAGTAACGCCGGCGCCTGTGCCGTGGCCTGCTGCCAAATTTTCACCTGCTGATAATTGCCAGTCTGGTAGTAGCTGACGCCAGCCACAATTAACGCCACCACAATACCCGGCAGATAAACAACATATCCGGCACGCTTACCTTCCGGCACGCTTTGTTCAGGAAACTCTTCCTGCACCACGCGTACCCGACGCCGCGAGCGGGAGTAAATAACCCAACCGCCAATGCCAATAGCCACCACCGGTAGCAGCCACAGCAGAACGGTCAGCGGCGTTAACGGCGGGTCGTAAGTGACGAAGTTGCCGTAACGCGCCACCATATAATCGACAATCTCTTTCTTACTTTTACCTTCCTGCATCAGTTCGTACACTTTCTGGCGCAGGTCGGTGGCAATCATCGAGTTGGAATCGGCAATGCTGTTGTTCTGGCATTTCGGGCAGCGCAGTTCTTCAGTAAGCTGACGAAACTGTTGTTCCTGTGCTTCATCTTTAAACTGCAACACGTCGATGGTCGCCAGCGCTGAGCCGGAGATCATCAGCATCAGCACGCCCAATAAAAACCTCATTGTGCGGCCTCCTTACTGTATTTCTCCCACAGCGGCTTGATCTCTTCTTGCCAGACGCGGGGATTGAGATCACCCGCATGGCGATAGCGAATGATGCCGTTGCCGTCGATGAGGAACGTTTCTGGCGCGCCATAGACACCGAGATCCAGCCCTAACATGCCGTCGCCATCAAACAGGCTTAGTGCGTAAGGATTGCCCAGCTCTTTCAGCCAGCTGATTGCCTTCTGGCGATCGTCTTTATAGTTCATGCCGACCACGCGGATGCCCTGCGCAGAAAGCTGATTCAGATATTGATGTTCCGCGCGGCAGGTCGGACACCAGGTCGCCCAGACGTTAAGCAGCACTGGTTTGCCCTGAGTCAGCACATCCGCCTGATAAAACTGCCCCGGATTGTCCAGTGATTCGAGGCGAAACTTTGGCACCGGCTTGCCAATGAGCGCCGATTCCAGATTGGTCGGATCATCCCCTTCGGCATTACGTGCCAGCTGCCACAGCAACGCCGCGGCAATCGCCAGGAAGATAATCAAAGGAATTAACAATACTTTGCGCTTCATACAGCCTCCGGCGCAGTTTTTTGCGGGCTTACGCGCTTACGATAGCGAGGATCAAACAGGCACAGCAGCCCGCCCAACGCCATCATCAGCCCGCCCGCCCAAATCCAGCGAACAAACGGTTTGTAGTAAAGACGCACGGCCCACGCGCCGTTTTCCAGCTCTTCACCGAGCGCGGCGTACAGATCACGCGTGATGCCGCCGTCAATCGCCGCTTCGGTCATCATCGACCCTGCAGTGTTGTAATAACGTTTTTCCGCATACAGCACCGTTTCCGGCTTGCCATCGCGCGTTACGCCGATAGTCGCCACACCGCCGCGCCAGTTCGGGCCAGTCACCTCTTTGACATCACGGAAGGTGAAGCGATATTCATGAATATCGACGCTATCGCCGGACTTCATGCGCACATCACGCTCAACGCTATAGTTCTGGCTAAAGGCAATACCAACAATTGTCACTGCCAGCCCCAGGTGAGCCGCCACCATGCCCCAATAACTGAAGGTGGTTTTCGTGCCGCGTGAAATACGCAGCGCAGCTTCCGCAATTGCCAGCACCGCAATCCAGCAGGCCATTGCCAGGCCGAGCACCGTCATCGCCACAACTTTGCTTTCGAACAGCCACGGCAACAGCAGAGACAGCACCAGCGTAGAGATGAAGGCGATAATCAATAAATTGCGGATTTTACGTGGGCGATCGCGCCCCCAGCGCACCAGAGGACCGACACCCAGCAGTAGCGCAAACGGCACCATCAGCCAGGTAAACATGGTGTTGAAGAACGGTTCGCCAATCGAAATGCTGCCCAGTCCCAGTTGCTTGTGCACCAGCGGCAGCAGCGTCCCCAGCAATACCACCAGCATTGCGGCGACCAGCAAAACGTTGTTCGCTAACAGCAGAGATTCCCGCGACCACAGCGCATTGTTTACGCGTGAGCGAACTTTGTGTCCACGCGCGGCAAACAGCAGCAGCGAACCGCCAATCACCAGCACCATAAAAGCGAGGATAAACATACCGCGCGCCGGATCAGACGCAAACGCGTGTACCGATACCAGCACGCCGGAACGCACGAGGAAAGTCCCCAACAGACACAACGAGAAGGCACTGATTGCCAGCAGTAATGTCCACGCTTTGAAGCTGGCGCGTTGTTCAGTGACCGCCAGCGAGTGCATCAGCGCAGTACCCACCAACCACGGCATAAATGAGGCGTTTTCTACCGGATCCCAGAACCACCAGCCGCCCCAGCCGAGTTCGTAATAGGCCCATGCGGAACCGAGCACAATGCCGAGCGTCAGGAAGATCCACGCCGCCAGCGTCCACGGACGGGTAAAGCGTGCGTAAGTGCTGTCCAGACGCCCACTCAGCAAAGAAGCAATGGCAAAAGCAAACGCCACCGAGAAACCGACGTACCCCATATAGAGCAGAGGCGGATGGAAGATCAGCCCTGGATCCTGCAACAGCGGGTTAAGATCGCGCCCTTCAATCGGGAAGTTCGGCAACGTGCGTGAGAACGGGTTAGAGGTAAAGAGAATGAACAGCAAAAAGCCGACACTGACCATCCCCATTATCGCCAGTACACGGGCCACAATATCCAGCGGAATACGCTGACTAAAAATCGCTACCGCAAATGTCCAGCCGCTCATCAGCAGCACCCACAGCAGTAGCGAGCCTTCATGCGCACCCCAGGTTGCCGCTACGCGATACCACACCGGAAGCTGGGTATTGGAGTTGCTGGCAACATAGGTGACAGTAAAGTCATTCACCACGAAAGCATTGACCAGCACCAGAAATGCGCCAGCCACAGACATAAATAGCAGCCAGGCAAACAAGCGCGAAGAAGCCATCATGCGAGCATCCCCGCGCGCCACGCCCCATAGCGGATACACGGACAGCAACAGCGCAATTCCTAGCGCCAGGCATAGCAGTCCGTTACCAATTTCTGGCATCATGATGCTGGGTCCTTATAAACACTCGCCGGGCGACGGTGATTAGCTTCCATCGCTTTCTCGACTTCTGGCGGCGTGTAGTTTTCATCGTGTTTCGCCAGTACTTCTTTCGCGAGGATATGATTACCTTTTTCCAGTTCGCCCTGCACCACTACGCCCTGCCCTTCACGGAACAGATCCGGCAAAATGCCTTCATAAGATACATCTACTGAACCTTCAGCGTCGTAAATGGTGAACGTTACTTTCAGCGAATTGGGATCGCGCTGTATGCTACCCGGCATCACCATCCCGCCAACGCGCAGACGCTGCCCGACTTCCGGCATCTGCTGAGTTTCACGCTTGCCGTAGAGAATTTCCCCCGGCGTATAAAAAAGATCGATATTCGAGCGCAGCGCATATAGCACCAGACCGATAGTCAGCGCCAGCCCCGCCAGCACGGCACAGGCAATCCACAAGCGGTTTTTACGGCGAATATTCATGCAGCCTCCTGCTGTTGCGCTGCACGTAAACGCGCCTCACGCGCCCGCTGTTGCGCCACGCCACGCAGAATTGCGCGATGCTGCAACACGGAGTGCACGACCAAAACCACCAGCGGAATAACGGTCATCACCACCGCCAGCCAGACAAAAAAGGCGTAACCGCCCATTGCGAAAAATTCATTCCAGGAAGCAAATGCAGGGGTCATTTACGGCCTCTTTTCAGTATCAGTTCACTCACCCACGGACGGCGTTTTTCCATCAGCAAAATTAAATTACGCATCCGCATCAGCGTCAGCGTGGCAGACAGCAGCAGGAAGCCAAAAATCGACCAGCGCAGCGGCGAACGCATCGCCGGATCGATACTTTGCTGCATCCGCGTTGATCCCTGATGCAGGGTGTTCCACCACTCCACGGAGTAATGAATAATCGGCAGGTTCACCACGCCAATCAGCACCAGAATACCTGCCGCTCGGCCCGCCAGACGGCGGTCGTCGAAGGCGTGCCACAGGGCAATCACACCAACATACAGAAACAGCAGCACCAGTTCAGAAGTCAGACGTGCGTCCCATACCCACCAGGTGCCCCACATCGGTTTTCCCCATGCAGAGCCGGTGACAAGGGCAATAAAGGTAAACACGGCACCAATGGGAGCCATCGCCGCGACCGCCAGGTTGGCCATTTTCATCTGCCAGACAAGGCCAATAAACGCCGCCACCGCCATCGAGGCATAAATGCCCATCGACCAGATTGCCGCAGGCACATGCAGGTAGATAATGCGGTAGCTATTTCCCTGCTGATAATCAGCCGGAGCAAAGCCGAATCCCCAGATCCAGCCGACGGTAAGCACGACCACACTGGCAATTGCCAGCCACGGTATAAACCAGCCACAGATTTGATACAGCCGTGGTGGGATCGCCAGTTGATGCAGTGTTTTCCACATAGTTTCGATACCAGACTCGAACAAAAATCAGTAATCCAGCGTTATTGAATGCTGATTCGTAACGCTGCCGCCGTCGCAAAAGGACTTAATGTCGCGGTGCCTGCCAGCAACGCGCCTAAAATTGACAGATACCCGTCAACGGGCAAATGCATCGAAGCCGCGTCCATCGCGGCGGTGGCAAAGATGAGCAATGGGATAGTCAGCGGTAACACCAGTATGCTGAGCAGCACACCACCGCGTTTAAGTCCCACTGTCAGCGCCACGCCCGGTGCACCGAGAAAACCAAGCGTTGGGGTTCCCAGCAGCAGCGTCAGCGCCATCACTTGCCAGCCATAAACATCCATTCCCAGTAGCATTGCTACCAGAGGCGAAAGGATGAGCAACGGCAGACCTGTTACCATCCAGTGCGCCATCACCTTCGCCAGCACAACGGCGGGCAAGGGTAACGGCAACAACATCAATTGTTCAAGACTGCCGTCCTGCAAATCGTCACGGAACAGTCGTTCCAGTGCCAGCAAGGATGAAAGCAGCGCTGCAACCCAGATAATGCCAGGGGCAATACGCGCGAGCAGTTGCGGCTCCGGACCGATACTGAGCGGAAAAAGGGTAATAACAATCAGGAAGAACCACAGCGGGTTGGCGATTTCGGCGCTATGACGAAACGCTACGCGCAGCTCAAGACGGAAAATTCGCCAGAACATTATTCGTCCCTCGTTTTCGTCAGTGAAATGCGGCGGATTTTACTTTCAGCAACGTTGAGCGGCTGGTGGGTAGTCAGAATCACAATCCCCCCCTGCTCTGTATGCTGCGCCATACGCTGGGTCAGACGATCGACGCCGTTAACGTCAATCGCGGTAAAAGGTTCGTCGAGTATCCACAACGTGGCACGGGTCAGCCACAGACGCGCTAAAGCGACGCGGCGTTGTTGCCCGGCAGAAAGTTGATTTACAGGAATATCTTCGAATCCGGCAAGCCCGGCCTGCGCCAGGGCTTCCAGACATTGTGCGGTATCGCCATCGCGATGATAAAAGTGCAGATTTTCTAACGCCGTCAGCCGGGTTTTGATCCCCGGCTGATGGCCTATCCATAACAGGTTTTGATGGTAGCTGTCGCGTACCTGATGCAAGGGCTGCCCTTGCCAGAGAACCTCGCCTGCGTCAGGGCGAGACAACCCCGTCAGCAAACGGAGAAGCGTTGTCTTCCCCGCGCCGTTGCTACCGGTGATTTGTACCCACTCGCCTGCGTTCAGCGTAAATGACAAGCCACTAAATAAGGTTCGTTCATCCCGCTCGCAAAGTAACTCTCTGGCTTCAAGCATACCCACGCAATAACCCTGTTAAAAACCTGGCTCGACTTCGCGCATATCGGGCAGCTTGTGCGCTATCCCTTTATGGCAATCAATACAGGTTTGCCCATCTTTCACCGCCTGGTCGTGCATCTTAGCGGCAACTGATTTCTGGGCGGTTGTATCCATATACTCGAAGTTGTGACAGTTACGACACTCCTGCGAGTTATTGTCCTTCATGCGCCGCCACTCATTCTGTGCCATCGTCAGGCGATGAGCTTCAAATTTCTGCGGCGTGTCAATAACGCCAAAAATTTTACCATACAGCTCTTTACTTGCTTTGAGCTTGCGTATCATCTTCGGCACAAACTCGTGCGGAACGTGACAATCCGGACAGGTCGCACGGACGCCGCTACGGTTGTTGTAGTGCACGGAATCCATGTATTCCTGATACACCGTGTTACGCATTTCGTGGCAGCTAATGCAGAACTCTTCGGTATTGGCTTTTTCCATCCCGGTGTTAAAGCCGCCCCAGAAAACGATGCCGCCGACAAAACCGATCAACAGCAGCGTCCCTAGCGCCAGACGGCTGGGGGTACGCCACCATTTCCACAGGCGCTTAATCAGACCAGGCTTACGGTCAGAATTTCCCATAATAACCTCTTATTTCCCGTAACCTTTTGATGGGGTAAAGGTATTCCCCACGATTGGCGCGGTATCGGCCTGCGGTACGTGACATTGCAGACAGAAATAACGACGCGGAGCCACTTCTGCGCCCACTTTGCCGTCACTGTCCATAAAGTGAGTAGGACTGATACGCGGCGCGCCAGTGGTGCGATAGCTTTCGACACCGTGGCACTGCAAGCAGCGGTTGGTATTGGTCGTTACCTGATAACCTTCAACGCTATGCGGGATCATTGGCGGCTGATTCACATAGTTCAGCGGCATCCGATCCTGCTCTTTTGGCATCCGAATGGCCCCTTCCTGCGTCCCGGATACTTCCGGCGACTGGCTAAAATCGACGCCATTAGCCGCCCAAACCGCGCCGCTTACCACCAGGGCCAGCATCGCCGTCCATTGACACAGCGCTTTCTTCAGGTCATGGCTTTTCATGATTTCGCTCCCGAACTCCATCGTGTAGTTATTGTAAATACATCCTCAGAACAGACATCCACGCAGCGACCGCACGTCATGCAATCGCGGCTGGTGACCTGCACCGGGCTTTGTTCATCCAGCACCGGGGCACGTAGCACATGCGGTTCCGGGCAAACATGAAAACAATCCATACAGCGGTTACATTTCTGCCGATCGGTGGCCGCAACGGTAATCACACCTTTGCTACCCAACACGCCATACAGCGCGCCAACCGGACAAATGTGCCCGCACCAGCCGTGTTCAACGACCAGTAGATCAAATAAAAACAGCGCGAGAATAAGCAGCGCGCCGCTGCCGAATCCCATTACCAGGCTGCGCCCCATCAGGGAAACGGGGTTGATCCATTCCCAGATGAGCGTGCCGGTTAAGGCCGAACCCACCAGAATGACCACCAACAGCACGTAGCGAATGTGGCGTGGGATCGTCGCAGACTGATTGAGGTCAAAACGCCTGCGTAACCAGTTCGCTAAATCGGTAATCGGGTTCAGCGGGCAGACCCAGCTGCAAAATAATCGCTTTCCTGCCAGGGCGTAGAGCACGGTGATAATCACCGCACCGGTCAGCGCCACCGTGGCAGGCAGATGACCGCTGACAAGACTTTGCAACGTCATCAGCGGATCGGTCAGTGGAACGGTGTCGAATAACAAGCTACTGCTGTAGTTGCCGTGCAAGATCCACACACCAAACCACGGGCCGCTCAAAAACATCCCCAGCACGAAGAACTGACAAAGGCGACGCAACACCAGCCAACGGTGGCTGCGCCACCAGCCTTTTTTCTCCAGCGCCTCGCGCCCGGCGTCACGTTTACGATTTGCCATTGTTCCCCTCCAGCCAGCCGAAGCGGTAATGGTGACCTAACTCCCCTTTCGCCAGTGACAGCGGTAACACCTTGATTGCGGGTTGTTCCAGCACGCACACTTTTTCGCACTTACCGCAGCCGGTACAGGCGTCGCTGTGAACCGTCGGCAGAAAACGAGCGTGCTTACCGGTACGCGTGTTACGCTCCAGCTCCAGGGTGATTGCCTCATCAATTTTCGGGCATTCGCGATAGCAAACATCGCAGCGCAGCCCCTGAAAGTTGAGGCAGTTCTCCTGATCCACCAGCACCGCCAGCCCCATCCGCGCGTCGTCGATCGATTCGATCTCTCGATCCAGCGCACCGCTCGGGCACACTTTGGCGCACGGAATGTCCTCACACATTTCGCAAGGAATATCCCGCGCGACAAAGTACGGCGTACCTGCCGACAGGCCAGAGGCCAGTGTCGCCAGTTTTAAGGTGTCGTAAGGGCAAGCCTGAACACACTGACCGCAACGTACGCAGGCACTGGCAAAGGCGTTCTCGTTTATGGCTCCGGGCGGGCGCAACCGCACGCCAGATGCACGTGCGGTTTGCTGTTGTAACCCCAGCGCCACACCCACGGCAGCCAGCCCGCCAGCTGTGCGAACGACATCGCGCAGAAAGCGGCGGCGACCATTTTGAGGTTTCGCTGACCGGGACATAATGGCTTACACCTTCTCCAGTTTGACCGCACACTTCTTGAAGTCCGTCTCTTTCGAGAGCGGATCGGTCGCATCCAGCGTCAGTTTGTTAACCAGCTGTGCGGCGTCGAAGAACGGCATATACACCAGGCCCTGCGGCGGGCGGTTACGACCGCGCGTTTCAACAATCGAGATGACTTCGCCACGGCGAGAAACCACTTTCACTTTGTCGCCACGACGCAGATCGCGCGCTTTCGCATCCAGCGGATGAATAAACAGGACTGCTTCCGGGAAGGCGCGGTGCAGTTCCGGTACACGGCGAGTCATACTGCCGGTATGCCAGTGCTCCAGGACGCGTCCGGTAGAGAGCCACAGGTCGTACTCTTCATCCGGTGCTTCCGCCGCCGGTTCGAACGGCAGTGCGAAGATCACCGCTTTGCCATCCGGTTTACCGTAGAACTTGTAGCCTTCACCCGCTTTCACGTACGGGTCGTTACCTTCGCTATAACGCCACTGCGTTTCTTTACCGTTAACCACCGGCCAGCGCAGACCGCGCGCTTTGTGGTAGTCATCGAACGGCGCGAGATCGTGACCGTGACCGCGACCAAACCATGCATACTCTTCGAACAGCCCTTTTTGCAGATAGAAGCCCAGCTCGCGGGATTCATCGTTCAACTGATCTTCTGCCAGTTCGGATACCGGGAATTTGCTCACTTCCGGGGTGGCATACAGAACCTCATACAGCGTTTTGCCACGCAGTTCCGGTTTCTTCGCCAGCAACTCTTCCGGCCACACTTCTTCAGTTTTGAAGCGGCGGGAGAACTGAACTAACTGCCAGAGATCCGATTTCGCTTCGCCCGGTGCCTGTACCTGCTGACGCCAGAATTGAGTACGGCGTTCGGCGTTACCGTAAGCACCCTCTTTTTCTACCCACATTGCGGTCGGCAGGATCAAGTCGGCTGCCAGCGCACTGACTGTCGGATACGGATCGGAAACGATGATAAAGTTGCGCGGATCGCGCCAGCCCGGCATACGCTCTTCATTAATGTTCGGCCCGGCTTGCATGTTGTTGGTACACATGGTCCAGTAAACATTCAGTTTGCCGTCTTTCAGCGCACGGTCCTGTGCCACCGCGTGCAGGCCGATTTTCGCCGGAATGGTGCCGCTCGGGATATTCCACTTCTTCTCGCAGATATCACGGTGTTTCTCATTGGTCACCACCATGTCCGCAGGCAGACGGTGAGCAAAGGTGCCCACTTCTCGCGCAGTACCGCACGCGGAAGGCTGCCCGGTCAGGGAGAACGGACCGCAACCCGGCTGAGAAATTTTGCCAGTCAGCAGGTGCAGGTTGTAGACCAGGTTGTTGGCCCACACGCCACGGGTATGCTGGTTGAAGCCCATCGTCCAGTAGGAGATGACTTTCTTGTTCGGATCGGCATACAGCTGCGCCAGTTGTTCTAACTGGTCTTTCGGCACGCCGGTCATTTCAGCGGTTTTTTCCAGCGTATACTCAGCAACGAAGGCTTTGTAATCTTCAAAGCTCATCGGCTCGGAAGCGTCAGAACCTGGATTCTTCGCTGCTTTTTCCAGCGGATGGGTCGGACGTAAACCGTAGCCGATGTCCGTCGCCCCTTTGCGCAGGTTAACGTGTTTGCTAAAGAAGTCCTGATTTATCGCGTTGTTTTGAATGATATAGTTGGCGATGTAGTTCAGGATCACCAGGTCAGACTGTGGCGTAAAGATGATGCCGTTATCCGCCAGCTCGAAGCTACGATGCTGGTAGGTAGAAAGCACCGCCACGGTGACGTTCTGGTTAGAGAGACGACGGTTGGTGATGCGCGACCAGAGAATCGGGTGCATCTCCGCCATGTTAGCGCCCCACAGCACAAACGCGTCAGCCTGTTCGATGTCGTCATAGCAGCCCATCGGCTCATCCATACCAAAGGTACGCATAAAGCCAACTACCGCCGACGCCATACAGTGACGCGCGTTCGGGTCGATGTTGTTCGAACGGAAGCCCGCTTTGAACAGCTTGGACGCGGCATAACCTTCCCAGATAGTCCACTGACCAGAACCGAACATACCGATCGATTCCGGCCCTTTTTCTTTCAGGGAAGTTTTGAATTTTTCTTCCATCACATCGAAGGCTTGATCCCAGGTGATTGGGGTGAACTCGCCTTCTTTGTCATATTTACCGTTTTTCATACGCAGAAGCGGCTGCGTCAAACGGTCTTTACCGTACATGATTTTGGGCAGGAAATAGCCCTTAATGCAGTTCAGGCCACGGTTAACCGGTGCGTCCGGGTCGCCCTGACAGGCCACCACACGCCCCTGCTGCGTTCCGACCAGAACGCCACAACCAGTACCGCAGAAACGGCATGGTGCTTTATCCCATTTAATGGCTTCCTGCTGACCAACAACGGCGCGGGCAACGCCCGGCACGCTGAGACCGGCAGCCGCCGCAGCGGCCGCAACGGCGTTAGCTTTCATAAAGCTACGACGACTGAGTTTCATGGTGTTTCCTCACCTTGCTCTTCCTGCTGGTGATAAACCAGCGACACCGCCAGCACGCCCTCTACGTTGCGTACTGACTCAATGGTTTGGATCAGCGTTTCGCTGTCTTCTGCTTCCACCACCACAATCAACTGACCGCTCGGCGCGTCGCTGACAGCGACTTCACAGCCGGGAAAGGCGTTCAGTTGGGTGCTGATGTCTGAAATTCGTTCGCTTTTGGCCTGCACGACCAGGCTGCAAACTTGCCAGTTAGTGTGCATGGAGATACTCCGCAGTTATGGCTGATACCGGACAGCTGGCTGCACATGCTCCACATCCGTTGCAAAGTTGGCTATTAAGTTGCGGCTGGTAGATCCCGGAGAGCGTCGGGCGAAAGATAATTGCCATTGGCTCACAGCTATCCTGACAGCGACGGCATTCAACTGACTGATACGCCAGGCACGCGTCCCCAATGGTGAACTGCAAATCCCAGGCCCTGGTGTGGCGCGGAGAAAATAGCGATTCGGGGCAAGCTTGCGCGCAGGCATAACAGAAGCTGCACTCGTTATTTTTGAAATTAACGCTCGGATAGCCCCCCGCGCCGCGTTGCAGAATGTTGTTTTCACAAGCATTAATACAGGCGTCACAGCGGGTGCAATGGGTCAGAAAATGAGATTCATCACCGGACCAGGGCGGACGGATACCGTTACTGGCTTTGCGCCAGCGACCAGTGAGTATGCCCCGACGGGATGCATCAATCTTCACATTGACCTTCCATCATTAACGCGCTCCGAAAATTGAGAGCGACCAAATAAACCGCATAATTAATAAGCCATTTTTATAGCCGCTAAGATATTAAAGGATGTGTCAAAGATGCATACCCCGATCGAGGTAAAACCTGTAGCAGGATCAAAAGAGTGGCGGGAAGCGTGGCAAAAACGGGCTTTTGCTCACATTTCAAATGGTTATAAACATATTTATATAGCGATTAATTCACCAGAGATATTTCTACTGGTTTGTTCTCTCGTCAGAATTTAACACTAAAAGAGCAGGTAAAATTGTCTGAATGTTCTTTAAGTTATTCATAAAGCAAATTAATAAATCTGATGAATATGTTAACCTTCAGCGACATCATCGGTGAAAACCTATAAATGACGAAGGGAATACAACAATGAAGACCATTCTACCTGCAGTATTGTTTGCCGCTTTCGCTACCACTTCCGCCTGGGCGGCAGAGAGCGTCCAGCCACTGGAAAAAATCGCGCCTTATCCGCAAGCTGAAAAAGGCATGAAGCGTCAGGTGATTCAGTTAACCCCGCAAGAAGATGAATCTACCCTGAAAGTAGAACTGTTAATCGGTCAGACGCTGGAAGTCGATTGCAATTTGCATCGTCTCGGCGGGAAGCTGGAAAGCAAAACGCTGGAAGGCTGGGGCTATGATTATTACGTCTTTGATAAAGTTAGCTCGCCGGTTTCCACGATGATGGCCTGCCCGGATGGCAAGAAAGAGAAGAAATTTGTCACCGCGTATCTGGGCGATGCTGGAATGCTGCGTTACAACAGCAAGCTGCCGATCGTGGTGTATACGCCAGACAATGTAGATGTGAAATACCGCATCTGGAAGGCGGAAGAGAAAATTGACAACGCGGTAGTCCGCTAAACTGCCGTGAAGTGCGGCACCCCGTAGGTCGGATAAGGCGGTCACGCCGCATCCGACATCTAATGCCCGAGCCGGTTGCCTGATGCGACGCTGGCGCGTCTTATCTGCATACGCCACATCCGGCATACCATGCCGGATGTGGCACATCATCACAACGCAATATCCGCCACTTCTTTTTGAACGGGTTGCGGTTTCAACTGCGGTTTCGGCGTACTGTCCGCCACCTGCGGCTTGTCGTATTTCAGCCCCAGCACTTCGCTGGTGTACTGCAACTCGCGTTCGGTTGCCTCCACATCACCATTCAGCTTGCGTCCATAAGACGGAACAATCGCTTTCAGCGTGGCCTGCCATTGTGGGCTTGAAACGCGATCGCCAAATACTTTTTCCAGCAGATTCAACATAATCGGCGCGGCGGTTGACGCCCCTGGCGATGCCCCCAGCAGCGCGGCAATAGTCCCTTGTTGGTCGCTGACCACTTCGGTACCCAGACGCAGTACGCCACCTTTCTCGGCATCACGCTTGATAATCTGCACGCGCTGCCCCGCTTGCCACAAACGCCAGTCCTCTTTTTTCGCCTGCGGATAGTACTCTTTCAACGCTTCAAAACGATCCTCTTCACTCAACATCACCTGACTCACCAGATATTTCACCAGATCGAAATTATCCAGCCCAACGTGCATCATCGGCATCACGTTTGAGGTGGTGGTGGAACTCATCAGATCCCACAATGAACCGTTTTTGAGGAATTTGGTTGAGAAGGTGGCAAATGGCCCAAACAGCACGACGCGTTTACCGTCAAGAACACGGGTATCGATATGCGGAACCGACATCGGTGGTGCGCCAACGGATGCTTTACCGTAAACCTTCGCCAGATGGTGATTAACCACGTCCGGGTTTTCCGAAACAAGGAACTGTCCGCCCACCGGGAAACCGGCGTAGTCTTTCGCCTCCGGAATCCCCGATTCCTGTAACAGTTTCAGCGCCGCACCGCCCGCGCCGATAAAGACAAATTTGGCGCGGATGTTCTGTGCAGTGCCGTTTTTCAGATCGGCAACGGTGACGGTCCAGCTGTTATCGTCATTACGCTTTAGGGCGCGGACTTCGCTGCTGAGTTGCAGCGAGAAGTTAGATCTCTTCTGTAAGGAGGCGATCAACTGGCGGGTGATCTCGCCGTAGTTCACATCTGTGCCAATTTCTGTGCGCGTAGCCGCCACTTTCTGTTGCGGATCGCGCCCTTCCATCACTAATGGTGCCCACTCCTTGATCTGCGCGTGATCTTCAGAGTAACGCATGCCACGAAACAGCGAGCTTTGTTGCAATGCGGCGTAACGGGCGCGCAGGAAATTGACGTTATCCTCGCCCCAGACAAAACTCATGTGCGGAACGGTATTGATAAATGAACGCGGAGTACGCAGTACACCGCGCTCGACCTGGTGCGCCCAGAACTGGCGGGAAATCTGAAATGCTTCGTTAATGGCGACTGCTTTTTCAATACTGATGCTGCCATCGGCGTTTTGCGGGGTGTAATTGAGTTCCATCAGTGCAGAATGCCCGGTTCCGGCGTTGTTCCAGCCGTTCGAACTCTCCTGCGCGACACCCTCCAGGCGCTCCACCATGGTCATCGACCATTCAGGCTCCAGCTCGCGTAAATAGGTCCCCAACGTGGCGCTCATAATGCCGCCGCCAATCAACAGTACATCAGTTTCCTGCTCCTCGGACGCTTTCGCTTTTGCCGTCATCGAAACGGCATTAAGCCCCACGGCCATCGAGAAGAGCATGGCAGTCACTTTTTTCATCTTGTTAATGCCTTACTTTTAGTCGCTTTATTGCAGGTGAGATTTGCGCGGCATCAACGGTAACACTTAAGTAACAACATTTAAATAATGTTTATAAATTATATTCTAATTTTAGAAACATTATAATTTCGTTGATTAATTATAGGGTTATTAGAAACGAAGGTTTTTTTAGAATATTGACCTGGCGGCAGCAGTCCGCCAGGTCAGCGTCGAAATATTATGCCGTCCGGGCAACGGCATCACGCGAAGCAGCATCGCGCTCTTCGCCTGTCAGCTCGCTAAGTAGCCCGTTGCGCATTTCCAGCAGGCGGTCAGCGTGGATAAAGTAATGATCATCATGACTGATGGCGAAAATCGTTTTACCCATCTCCTGCATCAGCGGCAGCAGCACCTGATAAAACTCACGACGGAAGTGTGGGTCCTGATCCGCCGCCCATTCATCCAGCAGGATAATATCGCGTTCTTCTGCCAGCGCCAGCAACAGCGCCACGCGTTTTTTCTGCCCTTTTGATAACTTCAGGTTAACAATACGCCCGTTGCTTAACTCAAGCTTATGAGCCATTTTCAGTTGCGCCAGCCACTTCTCAATCAGTTGCGGGTTAGCGGGTTGACCCTCCGGCCCCAGCAGTTGATCGAACAGCCAGACATCGGTAAACACTGCCGAAAACAGTTTGCGATAATCTTCCGGTTGTTCGCCGCTGACAGGTTTGCCATCCAGCAAGATTTCGCCGCTTTGTGGCTGATACAAGCCCGTCAGCAACATGGCCAGTGTCGATTTTCCGCTACCGTTGCCGCCAATCAGAAACAGCAGCTCGCCACGTTTGATGGTGAGGTTAATCGGCCCAACGGAAAACGCGTTATCCTGATAAGCAAACGTCACGTTACGCAGCTCCAGCGTTTGCCAGTTGGGAAACGCCTGTGGGCGCGGAAACTCTGCTTTGAAAGGCGCGAGTGCGAATTTGTTCAGCTTGTTAAACGCCACCTGCGCCGTCAGCAGCGTCGGTAATGCGCCAACCGCCGAAAGCAGCGGTGTACGCAAGAACAACAGCGTCAACGAATAGGTTGCGGCAACATTGGTATCAGCCCAACCGAGGCTGTTTGCCATCCAGAACACCAGGCCGATTGCGCCCAGCATCATGATGTTTGACCAGTTCACGGCACTAAGATGGAAGGTGTCTGCGCGGATAATATGATGGCGATACTCTTGCGCATCAGGAATGTAAAGGTTGTTAAACACGTACTCGGCGCGCTCGCGATTCAGCGTCAGCTCTTTGCGCCCTTCGAGTACGGTTTGAAAATCCGTGTACAGCTTGTCTTCGGTTTCACGCAGGGTCGCCATATGTTTGTACACCCGCGCCACCAGCACAAAACCGCCCCAGATGGTAATTGCCATCCAGATCGCCGTTACCAGCAACATTTTGCCCGACAGCATCCACAGATACGCCGCCGAACCGATAGTGAGAATGATCCCCTGCACCAGTTCTGGCAGACGAACAAACGCAATAGTGATATTGCGCACATCGCTGGTTAACCCTGCCAGCAGTGAGGCGCTACCAAGTTGTTCAATGCGCTCGACATGGGTATCCAGAATCCGCTTGATAAATTCACTACGCAGTCGGTAAACGAAGTGATGCCCCAAAGTGGTGAGCGCCAGTTGCGATCCGAGAGTGACGGCCATCAACAGCAGCAATAAACCCAGAAATTCTGGCAATACCAGCAGACTGGTATCCGCCGTTTCGATAAGGCGCTGATTGATAAAAGCAATTAAGCCAATGCCTAATGCCGCACTGGCGAGGCTTAGCGCCATCACACTGATAAATGGCCAGCGATACTGCCGCCAGACAAGTACAAGAAGTTCCATGCAGAAAACCCGGACAATGAATTACAGCCCGCAGTTTAAACATCTCCGCGCGCACAGCAATAATAATTCTTATTTTTATTCTTTTTTACCTGCCTGACGGAATGTCAGGTTGTAGCGGCAGTCGGCGGTGAGTGGATGAAAGCCCGCTTTCAACGGTTGAATGCCGTGATAAAACAGCCGCGATTCACCGCCCCATACCACCACATCGCCATGTTCCAGCAATAAACGTTTGAGCGGATCATTTCGTTTCAGGCCACCAAATTGAAAAATCGCGGGTAAGCCCAGAGAAACAGAAACAATCGGCGCGCGCAGATCCGGTTCGTCTTTATCCTGATGCAGCGACAGTTTCGCGCCAGGAGCGTAGCGGTTGATAAGACAAGCATCTGGCTGGAAATCTGGATAGCCCGCCGCCGTCGCCGCACGTTGACATAAATTATGAAAACTCTGCGGCATGGCGGGCCACGGTTTATTTGTTTGCGGATCAATGGGCGAATAGAGATAACCTTGCCGATTGGTCGTCCAGCCCAGATGCCCACAGTTGGTCATTGCCACCGACATGGTATATCCCCCGGGGGTGACCATCTGGCGAAACGGCGACTGGCTGGCAACGTCATTAATATCGCGGATCAGTTGTTCCGCAACGTTAAAAGCAAAACGGCGCAAAATCACCGCTCCAGCCGCCAGTGGTTCTTGCCACGGTTCAGCATCGGCAAACAGATCCAACATTACCTCTCCTCATTTTCAGCTTCACGGCGCAGCAGTTGCGCTTTGCGCGACACGCCCCAGCGGTAACCGGAAAGTGTGCCATCACCACGGACTACCCGATGACAGGGTATTACGATAGCGAGCTTGTTGGCTGCACAGGCGCTGGCAACGGCCCGTACCGCTTTCGGTTTGCCGATGGCGTTCGCCAGTTGCTGATAACTGACGGTTTCACCACAAGGTATCGTGCGCAGTGCCTGCCAGACTTGTTGCTGAAAAGCAGTGCCGCGAATGTCCAGCGGTAACGTCAGCGGCGTATCGCGTTGATTGAGGCTGGCGATCACTTCACGCACATGTTGCTGAAACGGCAGATCGGCAGGCGCGTTGTCGGCAGCGGGAAACATCTGCTGCAACTCGCTGATTAGCGTCGCGTCATCATCGCCCAGCAATATCGCGCAAATCCCCCGCTCGCTTTCTGCCACCAGGCAACGGCCCAGCTCACAATCAGCCAGCGCGTAACGCACCGCCAGATTTTCGCCACCATGACGGAATTGTTTAGCCGTCATGCCCAGCGTTTCGTCAGCTTTGCGGTAGTAACTGCTGCTGTCGGGGAATCCGGCGTTAAGAATAGACGTCGTCACGCTCTCCCCTTTCGCCAGCGATTCACGCAAACGGCGAGCGCGCCAGGCCTGTTGCCAGGCTTTAGGCGTCATTCCGGTAGTCGCTTTAAACAACCGATGCAGATGGAACGGGCTCATCGCCACCTGGTCGGCTAAGGTTTCCAGCGTTACAGGCGTTTCCTGTTCCAGAAGTCGGCAGGCGTGGGTAATTTTATCAAGGCGATGTTGCCGGGGATTGGCTTTGTCTGGCTGACAACGTTTGCAGGGGCGAAATCCGGCGGCGAGTGCCTCGCTGGCATTTGCGTAGAAGGAGACATTTTCCCGCAAGGCATGTCTGGCTCGGCAAGACGGACGGCAAAAGATACCCGTGGTGCGCACGGCGAAAACGAATTCGCCGTCGGCGTTCGGGTCGCGGGCTAAGACAGATTGCCAGCGTTGATCGTCAGTTAAGCATGTGGCGTTTTTCATAATCAGCTCCCTGGTTAAGGATAGCCTTTAGTCTGCCCGGTCACCATCACGCAAAAACCAACAATCTTGCGCTTTAATTTTTTTCGCTGATAAGGAAGCTTTTAAACTGCGGCGACATCCAGGTTTTAAAGCTATCGCCCTCTTTGGTGATCATATAAACCGCCAGCCCTTCCCGGCGAACGACTTCTTTGGCTTTCTCCGGCCCAAGCACCATTAAGCCAGTATCCCAGGCGTCGGCTTCCAGCGCCGTCGGGGCAATCACCGTCACGGATACCAGATTGTGTTCGATGGGACGCCCGGTTTGCGGATCGATAACATGGGAAAGACGTTTGCCGTCCAGTTCGTAATAGTTACGGTAGCTGCCAGAGGTGCTAATGCCATGACCGTTGATATCCACCACGGCCTGAACCGCGTTTTCTTTATCAGTTGGTTTTTGAATCGCTACCCGCCACGGCTGGCCTGCACCGTTCATACCACGGCTGTTCAGCGCGCCGCCCACCGACACCAGATAGCGGGAAATCCCTTCCTGCTCCATCAAGCGTGCCAGATGATCCGCCGCATAGCCTTCGCCGACGGTGGAGAGATCGACATATAAATCCGGCAGGTCTTTTTGCAGATATTGCTGATGCGACTGATTAATGACCGTCAGGTGCTGTAAGCCGGTTTTGGCTTTCATCGCATCGATCTGTTCCTGGCTCGGAATTTGAACCGGCTGTTGTTCCGGGCCAAAGCCCCACAGATTCACCAGCGGCCCGACGGTTATATCCATCGCACCATCGGTCCTTGCGCCAATGCGCAGCGAGGTAGTGACGATATCGGCCATCGCTTCACTTACCGGCCACGGCGATAAACTTTGCGAGTCGTTAAATCGCATCAGCGCGGAATCTTTTTTATAGGTCGAAAGCAGCTGATCGTCAGCGTCCAGCTGGGTCTGAATCTTTTCTTTAAGTTCGGCACTGCGTTTGGCGTCAATGCCCGGAATGCTGGCACGCCAGAAGGTACCCATGGTTTTGCCTTCGAGAACGGTAACTTCAATAGCGTGGGTTTTGGCGGGTTGTGGTTTTTGATCGCAACCAACAAAGAAGAGCGCGGCAGCCAGCAGTGCCACGCGGGTAAAGCTTATTTCCATACGTGATTATCCTCATGCGAACGGTCGCAAGAGTACACCAAAAAACTGTGTTTGTACGCTGAAAACAATGAAAAAAGGGCCCGCAGGCCCTTTGTTCGATATCAATCGAGATTAGAACTGGTAAACCAGACCCAGAGCTACGATGTTATCAGTGTTGATGCCAGCGTCACGAGTGAACTGGTTGTCGTCCAGCAGGTTGATTTTGTAGTCAACATAGGTGGACATGTTTTTGTTGAAGTAGTAAGTAGCACCAACATCAACATATTTCAGGATATCTTCGTCGTCGTAGTTACGACCATTGATGACACCCAGGTTTTTACCTTTAGACTGCAGGTAAGCCAGGGACGGACGCAGACCGAAGTCGAACTGGTACTGAGCAACAGCTTCGAAGTTCTGTGCTTTGTTCGCCCAACCCAGGGAACCTACGCGAGTTGCGTTGTAGGTCTGGGTGTACTGAGCAGCCAGGTAGATGTTGTTAGCGTCGTATTTCAGACCACCAGTGTAGGTTTCAGCACGGTCGCCGTTACCGATGTACAGCGGGCTGTTCTGATCGTCAGTACGTTTGGAGCTGGAGATCGCACCACCGATACCGAAGCCTTCGTAATCATAAGTGATAGAACCGCCAACGCCGTCGCCGTTCTGACGCAGTGCTTCACGACCGTTGTTGGTCATGCCTTCGCCGCTTACGCTACCGTTTTTACCCTGGTACTGAACAGCAAAGTTCAGGCCGTCAACCAGACCGAAGAAGTCAGTGTTACGGTAGGTCGCGAAGCCGTTACCACGCTGCTGCATGAAGTTGTCAGAACCGTAAGTGTCGCCACCGAATTCTGGCAGTACGTCGGTCCAGGAAGTTACGTCATATACAACGCCGTAGTTACGACCGTAGTCGAAAGAACCCACATCCTGGAATTTCAGACCTGCGAATGCCACACGGGTCCAGGAGTTGTTTTCGTTTTCAGCGCTGTTGCCCTGGATCTGATATTCCCACTGGCCGTAACCGGTCAGTTGGTCAGTAACCTGAGTTTCACCTTTGAAGCCAAGACGCATGTAGGTCTGGTCGCCATCTACAGACTTGTCGTCAGAGAAATAGTGCAGGCCGTCTACTTTACCGTACAGATCTAATTTGTTGCCGTCTTTGTTGTAAACTTCAGCAGCGTTTGCTGCGCCTGCTACCAGCAGAGCTGGGACCAGGAGGGACAGTACTTTAACTTTCATGTTATTAACCCTCTGTTATATGCCTTTATTTGCTTTTTTATGCCACTGCATACTGATTAACCCTCATTAATCAGTCGGCAAGTCCATTCTCCCCAAAAATGCAGAATAATCCAACACGAATATGATACTAAAACTTTTAAGATGTTTCATTTATCGCTATAGATGTTTCAGAATGTAAATACAAGGGAACTTTTTAAGATTATTGCGGAATGGCGAAATAAGCACCTAACATCAAGCAATAATAATTCAAGGTTAAAATCAATAACTTATTCTTAAGTATTTGACAGCACTGAATGTCAAAACAAAACCTTCACTCGCAACTAGAATATCTCCCGCTATCATCATTAACTTTATTTATTACCGTCATTCATTTCTGAATGTCTGTTTACCCCTATTTCAACCGGATGCCTCGCATCCGGTTTTTTTTACCCTTCTTTACACACTTTTCATTATTCTGTGCTACCACAGAAAAACTATAACGCTTGTTAACTATTTCACAAATAATTAACATCAGCATAATTTCCAGCAATCTTCGTTTATTTGCAATTAATTTCGTTAGGCTTTTTGTAGGTTATTTGTACAGCAAAATGGCGCTTGTACATCTATTTCCCCCAATGCAGGATGATAAATATCACGGGAGAATAGAGAATCATCAATCAGGTAAGAGTCTGGAATTTCACACTGTACCCTTTATACTGCCCTATCACTTCGCGAAGTTTTAACAGGTCATAAACACGAATGCGTCAGAAAGAGACAACGGCCACGACCCGCTTTTCACTCCTACCGGGGAGCATTACCCGCTTCTTTTTACTGTTGATCATTGTGTTACTGGTGACGATGGGTGTAATGGTGCAAAGCGCCGTTAACGCCTGGCTGAAAGATAAAAGTTACCAGATTGTCGACATTACCCACGCAATCCAAAAGCGCGTCGATACCTGGCGTTACGTGACCTGGCAGATCTACGACAACATTGCCGCGACGACCTCCCCCTCCTCCGGCGAAGGTTTACAAGAGACGCGCCTGAAACAGGATGTCTACTATCTGGAAAAACCACGCCGCAAAACGGAAGCGTTAATCTTTGGCTCTCACGACAACTCAACGCTTGAGATGACTCAACGGATGTCCACCTATCTGGACACGTTATGGGGCGCAGAAAATATACCGTGGTCGATGTATTACCTGAATGGTCAGGATAACAGTCTGGTACTGATCTCGACCCTGCCCCTCAAAGATCTCACCTCCGGATTTAAAGAATCGACCGTCAGCGACATTGTTGATTCACGTCGCGCAGAGATGTTGCAACAGGCCAACGCGCTCGATGAACGCGAAAGTTTTTCTAACCTGCGCCGCCTGGCCTGGCAGAACGGTCATTACTTTACCTTGCGTACCACGTTCAACCAGCCGGGACATCTGGCAACGGTCGTGGCTTTTGATCTGCCGATTAATGATTTGATTCCACCAGGGATGTCGTTGGACAGTTTCCGCCTTGAGCCAGACACAACGGCAACGGGAAATAATGATAATGAGAAAGAAGGGACGGATAGCGTCAGTATCCACTTTAACAGTACGAAGATTGAAATCTCCTCGGCACTCAACTCTACCGATATGCGCCTGGTCTGGCAGGTTCCTTATGGCACCTTATTGCTGGATACGTTGCAAAACATTCTGCTGCCACTGCTGCTGAACATCGGTTTGCTGGCGCTGGCGTTATTTGGCTATACCACATTCCGCCATTTCTCCAGCCGCAGTACAGAAAGCGTCCCCAGCACGGCGGTCAATAACGAATTGCGCATTTTACGGGCAATTAATGAAGAGATAGTCTCACTGCTGCCGCTCGGCCTGCTGGTTCACGATCAGGAATCGAACCGCACAGTCATAAGTAACAAAATTGCCGATCATTTGCTGCCGCATTTGAATCTGCAAAACATCACCACCATGGCGGAACAGCATCAGGGGATTATTCAGGCGACGATCAATAACGAGCTGTATGAGATCCGCATGTTCCGCAGCCAGGTTGCGCCGCGCACACAAATTTTCATTATTCGCGATCAGGATCGCGAAGTGCTGGTAAACAAGAAACTCAAGCAGGCGCAGCGTCTGTATGAGAAAAACCAGCAGGGGCGGATGACCTTTATGAAAAACATTGGCGATGCGCTGAAAGAACCCGCACAGTCCCTGGCAGAGAGCGCGGCTAAACTCAATGCCCCGGAAAGCAAACAACTGGCGAATCAGGCAGATGTGCTGGTGCGGCTGGTCGATGAAATACAGTTAGCGAACATGCTTGCGGACGATAGCTGGAAAAGTGAGACGGTGCTGTTCTCTGTGCAGGATTTGATTGATGAAGTTGTGCCTTCAGTGTTGCCTGCCATCAAGCGTAAAGGTCTGCAACTGCTGATTAACAATCATCTGAAAGCACACGATATGCGCCGCGGCGATCGCGATGCCTTACAACGTATTTTGCTGCTACTGATGCAATATGCCGTGACCTCAACGCAATTGGGAAAAATCACCCTTGAGGTTGATCAGGATGAGTCCTCCGAAGACCGCCTTACGTTCCGCATTCTGGACACCGGAGAAGGCGTAAGCATTCATGAAATGGATAATTTGCACTTCCCGTTCATCAACCAGACCCAAAACGATCGCTATGGCAAGGCGGACCCGCTGGCATTCTGGCTGAGCGATCAACTGGCACGTAAACTGGGCGGTCATTTAAACATCAAAACGCGGGATGGGCTTGGTACACGCTACTCTGTGCATATCAAAATGCTCACAGCTGACCCGGAAGTTGAAGAGGAAGAAGAACGATTACTGGATGATGTCTGCATAATGGTGGATGTTACTTCGGCAGAAATTCGGAATATTGTCACTCGCCAGTTAGAAAATTGGGGTGCAACCTGTATCACACCCGATGAAAGATTAATTAGTCAAGATTATGATATCTTTTTAACGGATAATCCGTCTAATCTTACTGCCTCTGGCTTGCTTTTAAGCGATGATGAGTCTGGCGTACGGGAAATTGGACCTGGTCAATTGTGCGTCAACTTCAATATGAGCAACGCTATGCAGGAAGCGGTCTTACAATTAATTGAAGTGCAACTGGCGCAGGAAGAGGTGACAGAATCGCCTCTGGGCGGAGATGAAAATGCGCAACTCCATGCCAGCGGCTATTATGCGCTCTTTGTAGACACAGTACCGGATGATGTTAAGAGGCTGTATACTGAAGCAGCAACCAGTGACTTTGCTGCGTTAGCCCAAACGGCTCATCGTCTTAAAGGCGTATTTGCCATGCTAAATCTGGTACCCGGCAAGCAGTTATGTGAAACGCTGGAACATCTGATTCGTGAGAAGGATGTTCCAGGAATAGAAAAATACATCAGCGACATTGACAGTTATGTCAAGAGCTTGCTGTAGCAAGGTAGCCTATTACATGAACAATATGAACGTAATTATTGCCGATGACCATCCGATAGTCTTGTTCGGTATTCGCAAATCACTTGAGCAAATTGAGTGGGTGAATGTTGTCGGCGAATTTGAAGACTCTACAGCACTGATCAACAACCTGCCGAAACTGGATGCGCATGTGTTGATTACCGATCTCTCCATGCCTGGCGATAAGTACGGCGATGGAATTACCTTAATCAAGTACATCAAGCGCCATTTCCCAAGCCTGTCGATCATCGTTCTGACCATGAACAACAACCCGGCGATTCTTAGTGCGGTATTGGATCTGGATATCGAAGGGATCGTGCTGAAACAAGGTGCACCGACCGATCTGCCGAAAGCTCTCGCCGCGCTGCAGAAAGGGAAGAAATTTACCCCGGAAAGCGTTTCTCGCCTGTTAGAAAAAATCAGTGCTGGCGGTTATGGTGACAAGCGTCTCTCGCCAAAAGAGAGTGAAGTTCTGCGCCTGTTTGCGGAAGGTTTCCTGGTGACCGAGATCGCTAAAAAGCTGAACCGCAGTATCAAAACCATCAGTAGCCAGAAGAAATCTGCGATGATGAAGCTGGGTGTCGAGAACGATATTGCTCTGCTGAATTATCTCTCTTCTGTGACCTTAAGTCCGGCAGATAAAGACTAATCATCTGTAGGCCAGATAAGACGCGTCAGCGTCGCATCTGGCATTTGCACTGAATGCCGGATGCGGCGTAAACGCCTTATCCGGCCTACGATTCCCATTATTTCAATGGATTACAACAAAGTAGGCCAGATAAGACGCACCAGCGTCGCATTTGGCATTTGCACTGAATGCCAGATGCGGCGTAAATGTCTTATAAGCCTACGATTCCCGCGATTTCCTGACCCTCTCGGCATATACCGTCAGCGTCTGTTTTATCACATCCAGCGTTACCGGCTTCGACAGGCAGCTGTCCATACCGGACTCCAGACACCGCTGCTTCTCTTCAGCCAGCGCATTAGCTGTTACTCCGATTACCGGCAACGTCAGCCCCAACTGACGAATACGTTGCGTCAAGCGGTAACCATCCATATTTGGCATGTTGACGTCGCTAAGCACGATATCAATATGATTCTTGCTAAGTACATTAAGCGCATCGACGCCATCATTCGCGGTTTTACATTGATAGCCCAACGATCCCAACTGATCTGCAAGCAGACGCCGGTTAATCGGATGATCATCCACGACCAGAATCATCATATCGTCGTTATCGCTGACCGCTTTGTCCGTCGACGGCAGAGCGTTAGCAGGATCATCGCTCTCCATCTCGATCAAATAAATACGCGCCAACAATGCCGGTAGCTCATGCGGTGCAGCCACACTGTGTACCCACTCCCCTGGCGCTTTCTCCAGCGGAATACCAATATGGCGACGACAGAAGGTCACTACCGCTCTACCCTGCCATTTTTTGCTCACTACCTCGTCGGTGATTAACACATCTTCGGGAGTTGGTTCCTGCCCTTCGTATGTTGTAACGACGATGCCGCTGCGCTGCAAACTGGTTTCCAGGAACTGACAGAGCGACGCATTGCGGACCGCCAGCCAGCAGCGTTTACCACTCAACCCTTCCACGCCTTTTTTCTGCGGGTACTGAGCGCCGTACAACGGAATACGCACGGTAAACTGGCTGCCCATTCCCGGTTCTGAATCTACCGAGATGTCGCCGTCCATCATGCTGATCAGTTTTTCACAAATCGCCAGACCCAGACCAGTCCCCTGGAAGTTACGCTGTACGCCCGTGCCGACCTGGAAGAAGGGATCAAACAAGCGCACCACTTCTTTCGCCGGAATCCCTACGCCGGTATCGCGAACGCGGATAGAGAGATAATCGCCATCAGCGCGAACATGCAGAACTATACAGCCGGTATCGGTGAATTTTATGGCGTTACTCAACAGGTTGGAGATGACCTGCTGTAAACGCATCGGGTCGCCATTTAAGGCCACTGGCACATCCGGTTCAATAAAGCAGTACAAGCCTAACTGCTTGCGTACCACCAGCGGTAAATAGTTGGCGGTGATGTGGTTCATCACTTCACGCGGTGAAAACTCACGCGGTTCGATCTTCAACTGTTCTGATTCAATTTTCGAGAAATCGAGAATATCGCTGATAATTTTCAACAACAGGCTGGAAGAGTTGTTCATTGCCGTCACCAGACGATCGACGCCTTTTGGCAGCTCTTTGGTTTGCAACAGATCCAGGTTACCGATAATGCCATACAGCGGCGTTCGCAGCTCATGACTGACGGTGGCAAGGAACATCGATTTTGACTGGCTCGCCTGTTCCGCTGCTTGTGCCATCTCCTGCAACGACTCTTCCATCTTCACGCGCGAAGAAACATCCACCAGCACACAAATAGCCACGTTTTCATTACGATAGCGCGAATGGACGAAGCTGATTTGCAGATTGGTATTGTTGCTGGTCAGGACATCAACAAAATTGACCTGCTGACCACAGATAATTTGCGTCAGTCGTTGGCGATCCTCATGCGTAAGCATATTGAGATAGGTATGCGCAAGTTCGTTACTTAAAATATTAACGCCATCAGCGGTACGCAAAATGCAGATACCCACTGGCGCGGAGGCGACAATCTTGCGATTAAACTGCTCATGTTCTTCCAGTCGCAGGGCGTCGCTTTCCGCCGGAATGAATATACGCCGCTCGTACATCCGTGCGAGAGTAAACAACGCGGCTCCGGCAAGCACATTCAGTAAAATCGCGTTAAGGATCAACATGCGAATGCGCTCCAGCACCTTATCAACCGGCACCGAATAAACGATGCTTAGCGATGAGGGTGGCAGATTTTTCTTCAGCACCAGCTCCCGGAACCCTTCCGTATAGCCAAACCAGGAACGTTCCTGCATCCAGCGAGGATCGCTCTTAATCTTGCTTTCCGGTCCGGTAAGCGAAATCAGGGTATGACCATTTTCATCAAGAATGGTTACCCCCATCGGCAACGTACCAGGTAAGAAGAAGTTCTCCATCCTGATGGTCTGCTCAACACCTAAAAGCGCCTGCAACCGGTTCGCCAGATAAACTGGCGTTAATGCGTAAAAATACCCGACGCCAGGGCGCGGACCTTCGCTGATCCAGTAGAGGTTACTGCCGCTATCATCTTGTGGTGCATTTCGATATTTATTGATGCGTTCATGCAAAGCTTTCAACGCGGTGTCGCGTTCCACTGGCATATCACGCAGACCGAAATTGGCCATGCAGAGGTTATCGCTGCCGATTAAAAATACCCGGTTGAGATCGTAAGCCGCAGAGAAATTATCGCGCCAGTAGCGCATAAACCACGCCAATGACTCCAGAGAACCTCGCCAGGTGTTACTCATTGCGGAACAATCGGAGTCGGCAAACAGTGGTTCAAACACAGGCACATCTGCCTGCGTTTCTCGTCCACGCGGCGAAAGCACACCGTTTTCTGCCGATAAGCGATTTTCAGCGATGTACTTCAGCTCTTTCATCACATCAGAGGTGCGTTGAATAAAGCGCTGAGCCTGATCGGAACTCAGATTAAATTCCTGACGAATTTCCGATTCTCGCTGATGCAACGCATTAACGATGTAAAAAACGGATGAAAAAGCAATCAACAGCCAGAGCACTAACGCCAATGCTCTGAACATGTAGCGCGAGGCTTTCAGGGTTGTACGAAAAGAAGCAAGGTATTTCAAAGGGGCGAAGCTCCGCCTCAGGTGACCGATGGAGTGTGGTTAAGGTAGCGGTAAAAGCGTGTTACCGCAATGTTCTGTCACCATTGCAATAATGCGTATCGCTTAGAAACCATTGCCTTAATCAGGAAAGCCGGAGTAAATGGACAGTTTTCAGTACGAACAACAAGAAATGACCAATCTGCCGACGCTTGTTAATGGTTATATCCTGGCGTCGGCAGATCGCCCAGCAGTCTTATCTGAAAAAAGAGAGAGCCAGGTTGTGTGAAAGGATGGATCACCAGTCAAAACTTTTCACCAGCGTCAGTTCGCCAGCATTACGCATCGGTACAATAAATGTTTCCTGTTTCTCATTAACCGATCCTTCATCGGTGATCAGCGTCAGTTGGGCGGTCGTCAATTCCGTTTCACTGCGTCCGCCATAGTAGTTGATATATACCTGATAGCGCCCGTGAACTGGCGCTGGCATGGCGAAAATCTCCGGTCCGTACCCCGTCGTGACATCCATATCCAGTGCACCACTGTTTTTCAGCACCGTGTTACCGTACCAGGCGTGTTCACCATCCGGCGTGACAACATGAAGATCGAGGTCGGTATTGTCCGTATCCCACGAGAGAACCAGCCGTAAACGCGCGCGAATCACTCCAGCCCCCGGCGTTGAGTAAAACTGCATTTTTTGTCGACTTCGCCCATCTGGGCTGATGACCTGCACGCTGTTGCTGCCTTCAGTGAAAATATAAGGGCGTGCAAATGAACCATCGGATTCAATTCTCTGCGGCATACTGGCACCGTTGACCACCAACCGGCCCTGCTGAACTTTACCCGCCGCCGCATAATTCTTTATTTTGCCGCGGATCTGCGCTGAGATATTTTGATCATCTGCCATGTTGACGGACGACGCGGGGTAATTGATCGATTGTGAAAAGCTGGCATCTTCACCATCCGCAGGATGCCAGCCAGAGAGCGGTGCATCAATCTCGACTTCCTGTACACCTTCACTGTGAGCGACAGGCGAAAGCGCCACCAGTAACAACGGAAAAAAAATCTTTCGCATAGCATTAGTCCATTAATAATTGTCGGGTCAGCGTTTCGATATAGTTCTCATCAAGCCCGGTGGGATAACCATCAAAGGCCAGGTGCAGATACTCATGGGTTAAATCAAGCCGATCCTGAAGCGTAAAGAAGTTACGAATAAACAGCCGTTTCTGCTGCCGATCGGTATAGGGGAAACCTGAGACTAAACGGCAGACCGCAAACACGTCTGGTTCGTTGTACCCCGTCTCGCCTTGTAACATACCCCGCCACTGCGGCATTTTTTTCGCCAGCCAGGCCTTCGCTTTAGGTAATAACTGGCAGGTTGAGCGTGGCCCTCCCCAGCGGCTAAGGCTATTGTCGGGATAAGCAAACGCGAGTATCTGATCGTAACGCTCTCCCTGCCCCGCCTGGGCGGTGGCTTGCCTCCAGGAAAGCGTCCCTTCGGTAGCGCGACTGCCGTGATAATGGACCGGGTCGCCCGCATAGATGAGATCCTGCGTCCAGGCGGTCATCATTCGCGCCCCCGTGGTAGCTGGCGAAGCAGAAACACGCTGCGTGGCACTGCTGTCGGGGATGTTCAGGCAATCGCCTTCCCGATTGGCGTTTTGCTGTAAGAAAGTGCGAATCGCCACGGTCATAGCTTTCGCTGCCTCAGGGGGCGTACTTTTCGCCTCGCGGTCCAGTACTCTGGCAACGTACTCTTCACGATCAAGATGCGACTGCAATTTCAGTTTGCCCTTTTCGCTCAGTAAGGTCGTCTCACCGTGGCTGACAAACGTAATGTGGTTACCATTGGTAAACGTCACACGATAGCGCCCATTAAGTACGCCGGGTTTTACTGCCGTCGAACTCTTTTCCACTGTGATTTTCTTCAGCGGATAGCGGGCAAACAGCTCCACCTCTACACATTGCCCACTGGCAACTTGCGTCGGCACTGGCAAAATCCGATTAAGTACCGTCGCATAACGGGTCAGTACCGTTTTGCTGGTGCCGCTGCCAGTAACCCACAGCGGTGTACCATCGGTTAACCAGCCAGCAAAACCACCCTGACGGATTTCCTGCTTATCATCGGCAAACCAGCTCCAGGTTTTCACCCGTAACCGACTACCGAGCATGGATGCGACACCGATTTTCGCCTCGTCCAGCACCACATCCAGTAAGACTTCCTGAGCTTTGTTTTGCGCGGGTAACGTCGCTAATGAATCAAGCAGCGATTTAACCGTTACCGAGGTTTCTGGCTTCAGCGTCGGAAGAGACGCTAACCACGCAGGTGCCTGACGCTGTTGCCAGTATTGCCCCCAAACATCTGCACCAATATGCAACCGTTGCGGCGCAAAATAGAGTCCACAGGAGCGTACCAGCGCGGTATCGCGCGTTATGCTCTCCCCAGCCTGACAACAATAAACCTCTTCCGGGGAGTTTCCGCGACACTGGTAGGGCTGCTCCGGTTGATGGGTATCCTCCAGCCAGGCGTAAACATACAGTTTCCACAAACTCCCTAACGGCGTGGTGAGTGTGTCAGGTAATGCCGAGACTTTGGTCACGCCTGATGACGACAGCTGATACAGTTGATCGTGTTGCGCGCCCCGCAGCGCCAGTTGTAACGGCGTTTCCTCCGCCAGCGTTGGCAGAGTAACCAACGCTAATAGCCAGACGATTCTGTGCCAGTTCACTTATTTCACCTGCATCCCGGTCCATTCGCTCCCTACCGCAACACTTTGCTGTGCAGGTGCATAGGAACGCACATAACGGGCAGGCGGCAGAACGAATTGCCCTTTTTGCGAGAAACGCAGCAAATGGCGGAAGGTGACCGTTCCCGTCAGTTCTTTTACCGGCACCATATAGGCCAGTTCGCCCATTTCATTGCGCGCTTTTTCCAGCAGTTGTCCTTGCTGTTTTCCGGCATTCGGTTTATTGACCGAAATGCCCCAGGTTGTACGCTCAACATCGGCTCCCGGCGGCAGCGGTACTTCTACCTGGCCGTAGCGCAGAGTTGCATCTTGCTCGCTGGTAAGCGTGATTTCATCGAGATACAGCGCATCGCTGTCAATCTCATTGCTGTTGACAGGCTGTAAGGTAAAGTTCATATCCTCTTCACCCGGGATAAGCCGATACAACTGTCGTTCAACGGTCACCGGAATGTTACTTTGTTGAGCCGTTTTTGCCGGTTCACGCCAGCGAACCTGCACGTTTTGCGGCGGTAATTCGTCACCAAAAGAGAGAATATCCGGCACGCCCTGACCAACCCAACGCCAGTATTCACCCCCTCCGGTTAACTTATGTTTGGCCCATGCGCCCGCAGGAGCAGGTAACGTAACCGGAGGCATCGTCGCCATATATTTCGCCAGCCAGTTCATTGCCAGCGCGCGCTCAATGGTGGATTGCTCAGCGGTTAAACCACTTAAAATAGCGGCAGCCTGGGTGGCGTCGCCTCCGCTATTGAGCAGCACAACCGTGTGCGCCAGCGGCTGGTTACTGTTTGCCGCTTTATCCCATGCATATTGCTGAACCTGTGGCATCACAGTGGACTTCAACTGCGCTTTTTTCAGCAACGTCATGGTTAAGACGTTTGCCACCGCATCTGCCAGTGGAGATTCAGGTGTATCGAGGATCAGACTGTCATTGATATCGCTGGTGTCTGCCTCAGAGAAATCTTTAGTTTTAGTTCCGCGCCGGGCGATAGCTTCGTCCAACCCTTTCAACAACGTTTTGCACGGCAGATTCATCTCCTGCGCCCACGCCAGCACCAGCGCCCGATGCAATAACGGCATGTTATCCGCCTGCTCCGCGTAGCTGTCGAGCATATGCTGCCAGTATTCCGGTTGTTGCGTTACGCCGAGCGCCTGACTGGCCTGCCAGTCGGCATACCATGCCCATGCCGTGAGGAATGCGTCGCCATTGCCATCTTCACCCCACCAGGTAAAGCGCGCTCCTGGCCCCGCCAGTTGCATCAGCCGCAAACGGTTATCCTGAATCATCTGACGAATGTCGTTAGCGGCGGCACTTTGATGATCGGCAAGTGAACGCCAGGCGAGACTGAGCGTGATCAGACGGCTACCGGTGTTGATCACGCCACCCCACGGTTCATCGACTAACGCATCAAGATTGTTACGGAAAATCTCCTGCGGCGTTTCGCTACTTTGTAGCCGGATATTGCTCGCCTGCTCGGGCAACATCAGCGCGTTATCGCCACCGCCGAGCATGACGTTTTTCTGCTGTTCAACGGGCCAGCTGTTATCCACAAAAGACAGTTTTGTGCTAATACTGTCCTGCACTTGCCCATTTTGTTGGAGTTCTGCACTTAACAAGCCAGATTGCTGAATATTCTGCGTCAGCGAAATATAATTCGCCCCTTTATGCAACGTCAGCGTCTGACGCACCTCCGCGCCTGAAAATTTAGTCACCAGCGCCACCGGTTCGTTATCCTGCTGACTGAAGATAAACAGTCCTGCCGCCGGTTTGTCACCCATGCGATATACCGTTGGCATACTCCACTTCATGTAGAGATTTTTTTCCGAACGCAAATAAGCACGCCCCTGCCCGACCAGCCCGTCGCCGTTCATCCCACGCGCGGTGATGCGCCAGCGGGTTAATGAATCAGGCATCAGGAACGTGAAATACGCTTTGCCTTGTTTATCGGTTGTGAGTGACGGCATCCAGGCAGCGGTATCCACCTCTTCACGCCGTGGACGTTCCAGCATTTTCACTCGCCGCTCGCTGCGGTTAGTCGCGCCAGGCGCAACAGGTTCGCTGGAGAGCGCCTGGTCGTAGCTGATAAATGACAGGCTGGAACTGGTGCGCACATTGTTACGCCCCAGCGGATAGAAAAATTTGCCGATATTCGGCGCGATTTCCGGTTGCAGCGCGTAGATCATTTCATCGACCACGCCAACCGTTAACTGCGCAGAAACTGGTTTACCTTTCAGCAACGAGGTTAATTCGACATTGACCAGTTCACCTGGCTGGTAATGGGTTTTGTCCGTTTTCACCCGAATATCCAACTGGGGAACGGCAACTTTGATCCCGGCGTTCTGAAAACTGTACTGACCGTTACGGGTATACAGCACCGAAAAAGTGATGTTAGGCGCAAAGGAATTGCTCACCGGTACGCGGGCTTCATACTGGGTATCGTTTAAACGTTGTAACGTCAGCCAGTTTGCCGGATGCGATAGCAGCGACTGCTGTTCCACGCGATCGCGTTCCAGCGTCAATAACGCTTCATCAATTGGCTCCGGGAAGGTAATCAGCATTTTCGCGGTTTCGCCTGGCTGGTACAGCGTTTTATCCGCCACGATATCTACCGTACCAGTATGCGCCGTGCAGCCCTTACCGCTGACGGCATGGCTTAACCCAGCGAGAATTAAGCCGTCTTTATCGCGTAACGTCAGGTTGTAGTTGCCTGGTTTATCGAAATTGACGGTAAAGGATTTGCCGCCAGAAGGTAGATCTCCGCTGTGGCTCGTGCGGTCTTCCAGACGCAACCACTCATACGTAACAGGAACCTGTTTTGAAGATTCCAGCGCAGCATAACGGAAAACAACCGATTCACCGCTATTGCTGTATTGTGCGGCGGTGCTCAAAGTGTAATGCGCCAGACCACGTTCAATGAGGATCTCTTTGGTGGTGGTGACACGATACGCCGCGCCGTCACTGGCGGAGACAGTTAACAAATAACGGCTTGGTTTATCGGCGGCGGGGAGATTTAACGCCACATGACCATTATCGTCGGAAACCGTTTCACTGCCTTCCAGCGACACCGGGAAACGTCCGGCATAACGCAAATCGTTACCGACCATTGATAATTGCTGAGCGCGCAAACTTAACTGCACGCGGGCATCTTTTACCGGCTCGCCATCCGGGTAAAGCAGTTGCAGTTTGCCGCTAACCGCTTCGCCTGTTTTGAACTCTTTTTTGTCGAGAGCTAAACCAATCTCAAAATGTGGCTTGATATAGTTGGCTACGCGAAAACTACTGCTATAGACCTGATTGCGGTAAGCAAGACGTAATTCATAACCTCCGGCAACGGCATTTTCTGGCAGGCGGAAACTCCCCTGCCCGCCATTACGCGCATCCAGCGTGACATTGACGGTTTGCAACAGGCTGCCATTAGCATCCAGCACTGAAAGTTTCGCCGGTGCGCTGACGATAGGGGATGAATGCAACGGATCGTGGAACTCGCGGCCCATCACTTTAACATCGACACGATCGCCTGCGCGATATAGCGGGCGATCAGTAAAGATATACAAGCGGGTATTGTAGATTTCACTTTCGTAGAAAAAATTCTCTGAGACAAAAACGCCGCCTTCTGCATCTTTACCCAGAATGTATGAACGTTCCGGCGATATATGTTGTAACTGCAAGGTACCGCTGTCATCGGTCACACCACGAGTCATCACGCCAAGACCGTCAGTCCACAGGATCTCTGAGCCTGGCTTCGCTTCACCCTGTTTTTTGCCAGCAGTCCACACCAGAAGTTCGTTGCCTGACACTTTGCTAAGCGCCACGGTATCGGAAACAAACACCACCGTCGTTGCCCGATACCCACCGACCATCGCTTCGACGAGATACAGTCCCGGCTCTTGTTTGCCGAGAGGAATATAGATGTTGCCCGGCTGCGGCGAGATGAAATTGCTGGATGCGCCTTCCAGTTTTACCCCTTGCTGCGGCTCGACCGGTTTTGCCTGCCATAGTGGATAGCGGAACTGTTCCACCAGTGGATATTTTTTCAGCGGTGAAAACTGGCTGTTCTGTACATAACGGGAAGGTTTAACAATGGCATTACCGAGCTGTAATTCGGGTAACGCCTGAGTCACATTCTGCCGTGACTGAGAAGAGAAAGTACGCTGCATTACACGGCGAGATTTGCCATACCAGTTATCCCACAGCCAGGTTAGCGTATTGTTCAGCCCGTCGCCCAGATATTGCGGTTGCACCACAATGCGATGCAGGTTTTTCTGCTGGCGCAAAAATGCCATCGGGTCAGGAATACGATACAGGCGAACGTCCACGCCGCCGTACTCTTCCATCTGGTAACGCCGATAATCACGCCCCGGCGCTTCCAGTCGCACTTTCGCCTCTTCACTGCTGCTAAAACTGCTGTCAGCGAGCAAAAAGAATGTTCCCCCGGCGGGCGGCGCATAGTTACTGGAAGGAAGCGAATCATCAGCATTAGCAAGCCCTGTTCCCACAAGAGACAGGCACAAGCACGCTGCTATCGCGCCAGAAAATTTAAACGATAAATGCCAATGAAATTGGGATTGGAATCGTTGGGTATCCATCGGGTGTCCTTCCATGTCAGAAGGAGGATAAAATCACAAAAACACATTAAAAATCATTATGTTATTTATACAATTGATTAAATGATAGACTGCAAAACGCGACAAAACACTACATTTAGAGTCACAATTAATCAATGAGTTAGATGTGATTAGTGACCTGAGACAGAGCATTAGCGCAAGGTGATTTTTTGTCCTCTTGCGCTAATTTTTTGTCATCAAACATACAGCCAATCAGAAGAGCATAAAGCTGCCAAGCATTATATGTCTTAGTTTTATGCTCATTTTCATTAAAAAAATATATAATAAGACTAATATCAGTATAAAATATTTATAACACTTAGAGTAAAAATGTAATCAGCTTATACAACCAACAATAATTTAAACTATAAAAAACAATAACAGAAACATTTATAATTTATTTTAAGTGTTCAAGCGATAAACTGGTAAATTTAACAACTTAATTTTGAGATCTAAGTCACATCAATCAAGCATTCAAACAGTTATATATTAAAGCTGTCCACATCGGATATGTGACACTAATAGTATCAATGGATTGATATTATTAATGGATATAAACATGTAATAAGGATTTATTATGAACATTCAACCGACCATACAATCTGGAATCACCTCACAAAACAATCAACATCATCAAACAGAACAAATACCCTCTACACAAATACCGCAATCCGAATTACCTCTAGGATGCCAAGCTGGATTTGTTGTTAATATTCCAGATGATATACAGCAACATGCACCGGAATGCGGTGAAACAACAGCTCTACTGAGCTTGATAAAAGATAAAGGTCTGCTCTCAGGGCTAGACGAATATATAGCTCCTCACCTTGAAGAAGGATCCATAGGAAAAAAAACATTGGATATGTTTGGTTTATTCAATGTTACCCAAATGGCATTAGAGATACCTAGTTCCGTTTCAGGCATCTCTGGTAAATATGGTGTCCAGCTAAACATTGTAAAACCAGATATTCATCCTACATCAGGTAATTATTTTTTACAGATATTCCCTCTGCATGATGAAATAGGTTTTAATTTTAAAGACCTTCCTGGCCCGTTAAAAAATGCATTAAGCAACAGTAATATATCAACCACTGCAGTGTCGACTATTGCATCGACTGGAACATCAGCCACTACTTCGACGGTAACCACCGAGCCAAAAGACCCAATACCATGGTTTGGATTAACAGCTCAAGTGGTTCGTAATCATGGTGTAGAACTTCCTATAGTCAAAACTGAAAATGGATGGAAGCTTGTTGGAGAAACACCACTTACTCCTGATGGGCCGAAAGCAAATTACACGGAGGAGTGGGTTATCAGACCGGGAGAAGCAGATTTTAAATATGGTGCATCTCCATTACAGGCAACTCTAGGGCTGGAGTTTGGCGCACATTTCAAGTGGGATTTAGATAACCCTAATACTAAATATGCCGTTCTTACCAATGCTGCCGCAAATGCGCTTGGTGCTTTAGGGGGATTTGCAGTATCCAGATTTGCTAGTACAGATCCAATGTTAAGTCCTCATATCGGTGCAATGGTTGGGCAAGCAGCAGGGCATGCCATACAGTATAATACCCCTGGATTAAAGCCAGACACTATTTTATGGTGGGCTGGTGCGACACTGGGGGCTGCCGATTTAAACAAGGCCGAGTTTGAAGTAGCTAGATTCACTGACTATCCTCGTATATGGTGGCACGCAAGAGAAGGAGCTATTTTCCCCAATAAAGCAGATATTGAACATGCCACAGGTGCTGATATACGCGCAATGGAAGAAGGTATCCCTGTTGGACAGCGGCATCCAAATCCAGAGGATGTGGTAATCGATATCGAAAGCAATGGCTTACCACATCATAATCCATCAAATCATGTTGATATCTTTGATATAATCCAAGAAACAAGAGTCTAAGCTTTAACTTGTTTATTTTAAAATAATAGCTGAAATGGATGGCAGCTATTATTAAT
>NZ_JABWMS020000120.1:0-4973 GCF_013369155.2 Escherichia sp. 94.0001
GTGAAAATGGAAGATTTGTACATCCGCTGTAAATCGCCTTCAGGAGTAACGTTTTGTCTTTATAATTAGCATCTGCGGGTAGGGTTACCAGTGCATTTTTCAGGAGTTCCTCTGCAGTCTCAGGAAATTTTATTAACGATATCAGAAAAAATATCCAGTAATCTTCTGCGCTAATAAATTTTTTAATTATTGGGTTATTCATTAAAGTTTTCAGAAATAAAGCCTCTGCCGACTGAAGAGACAATAGTTGTGACAACTTATTGAGAAACATACCAAATTCCAATGATGAACAACTCGCATCAAGTGCATTTATATCTGAGAAAAGCGTCTCTTTGATAAATTTTGTCACTAGCATTCTATTTTGATAGCCATAACTACCAATCCATTCTACATAAGTATCTACAGCATCGTCTTCTGCCATTAAAAATTGTCGATAACTTGCCCTTAGTAATTTTGGATTTAATGACAACGCCTGGCCAAATAACTTTGCTTTTAATGCCGAGTTAATGCCACTATTAATGAATTTTTTAGTAGTCTCTTGATTAACTTTTCTAAGTAATGCTTCAGCGTTTAGCCGCACATTTTCAGATATTTGTTTTTTACGTAAAATTGCACGTAATACAACCACCAGATCGCTTTCATCTGGAAATAATTTTTTAGCAAAGCTATACACTTCATAGTCATGGGTAGTTGCTGCCTTAAGCGCCTCCATGACTTTATCGGTTTTTTCTATTGGCTGATCTTCCAGGACATATTCTTCTCCGTCCAGAAAGTTGGCCAGTTGTTCTTCGTAGATTTTTTTCTTCATAAACTGCGTTAACGCTGCTGACATCTCGTCAGTAGCTTGTAAGAATCGAGCTTCTTTACCGGCGGGATCATCTCCCATTTTAGGCATTTCAGCTTCAATATCTTCATTATCTTCTGTGATAATGTCCTCTAAGCGAGAAACTTCTCTGGCTCTTTCTAATACACCGACATGCTCTACATGAATCGCCATTTCACTATCCTCCGACGACTTCACGATTCAAGTAAGTTTTTATCCATTTCTGCAGTAATTCATCGTTGATTTCTTTATTTTTTGCCATTTGCTGTGTTATTGCTCTGGCGTCAACCGCAGCCTCATTCGCATTATTCATCATGCGCTCATCGATCTCTCTTGGCTCAATAAGAAAGACACGAACGATGTTATTCGCATTTGTTCCTTCATATCCAAATAATTTACCAATAAATGGAATACTGCCTAATATTGGGATCTTGCGACTTTCATAGGTATTCGTATCTCGTGTATATCCACCAATCAAAAGACTTTTCCCTTGAGGCACGCGCGCAATAGTACTTATAAGCGTTCTACCAACCTGAGGCAGATCATCAACATTGGTCTTGTCGGAATTGATTTCATTGCCATCTTCAATATTCAAGAGTAATTCAATTTGATTTCGCGAAGCAAATCGTGGTAGCACGCTAATCATCGTACCATAGGTTACTTCATCCAACTCCGCAGTACGCTCGCCGACTAATTTAGTATAGAAAGTACGGTTATTATCAAATATAGCAGGAATATTCTCCTGTGTTAAAACGACAGGACGAGCAACAACGGCGGCTCTTCTTTTTTGCGCAAGTGCCTGTATTGTTGCAATAAACTGTGTCCCATCCAGGGTACTAATTGAACCTGAATTATTAAATGATGCACTTAGGCTGGATCCAATTTTTATCGTGCCCGACCAGTCAGCTCCTAACTGTTCTAGATCAGTCTTATCAATATCTATTATCCATAAAGATAATTCAATATGTCGCTTTGGAATATCGAGCGTAGCTACTAACTTCTCGATAAAATCAACCTGAGATACTGTTCCTTTAACAAGTAAACTGTTGGTATCAGGATATGCAATAATTTGTATATCGTCAGTCTCTGGCGCTCCAGCTGTCGATATTATTTTCTCTACTTGTAGGTCATCATCTTCTTCAGCACCAGGAAAAGGAGGCATACGTGATACGTTTTTTAGTTGTTGACGACTTGAAATTTCAGAAAGTACGTTAACCCCAGTGCTTTGCTTAATGTTATTATTTAACAACGTCGATAGTACTTTTGCCATGCCAGGAATAACTATCTTTTCGCCCCGTAATTCATAAGTCCGGTCATTAACGAATGTATTGACCAAGTGAATAATACCTACTTTATTGCGTCCGATCTCAATGCCATCACTGTTTTGCTCCATTAATTTTGCAGCATTAACGACCAGGTCAACATAAACCGGTGGCCCCGATACATAGAAAGTACCATTGCCGCCCCCTTTAATTTCATAACGAGAGTTATACAGACCCGATTTTTTTAAAAAATTATTAAACTCATTCGTCGATACCTTTCTCAGATTAATCAGCGCATTACGCATCTCTGATGAGTCATAGATATAAATAGCTTTGCCATCATCGTACCAAATAAGTCCCATCTGCGCCGACAGGCGTTCAATCAAGGCATAGGGTTCGGTTAAATCAAAATTTCCGCTGATCTGTTTCTTCATGGCAAGCTTACTTACTATTGTAGGCTTACCCGCATATGATGAAACCGTTTCAAAAAAACTACGTAGATTTTCTTTATTTGCTACGTATCCATTCGCTGCTGCGGCATATGCACCAGGAGTCAATAATCCATTAAAAATGCATAAGGCTGAAATTAATATAATAGTAATACGTAATTTTATTTTCATAACTTTTTACATAGTTCTCTCGGTGTTTTTCCTAACCGGCTTTTTACTTCGGCTGAAAAGTGTGATGAGGATGAGTAGCCATATTTATGCGCAATAGTTGTCATATCACTGTTTCCTTCAATGATTTCCAACACGGCTCTGGCAACTCTCCAGCCACATAATTCCGTTTTAACTTTACCACCCAATGCATAACTACATAAACGGCGAAAATGTGAATACGATACGCCGTAAAGCTCACCAAGATCATAGAGTGAAGTCTGTATGAGCGATTGCGATAATAAATAGCGAACCAGTTTATAGCATTCTGTTTTTCTTAGATGCTGAAACAGAATTTCATTAATATTATCGCTGCTCAGATAAGTGGCTAAAAACCAGGCTTCACTTGCAACTTTACTGAATAGCACAACTTCTGATGCAAAGGGCAAGGCATCAGCAAACAAGTCATGGTGTTCCCTTTCCACACTCCCCGTTGATTCATCTATAAAAGCTAATAATTTACTCAGGATATCAATGCGAAGTGGATGATAAATTACTTTCCCTGCAGTTACCTCAATTTGGCTTCGGTCAATGAGCAGTAATATATCTTCCACTACCATTAATTTTTGATGGTTATTACCGATCGTAATAACAAGGGTTACATCCTTGTTTTCATTTCCCCGTAAGAACCACATTTCAGGGTCCAGTAGGGTTAACTTCTGTCCTTGAAGCAAAACATTCATTGGAAGTAACAGCCCTTCTTCAATCATGTTTCATCTCCTTATTCCATATTCTCATTCTCCATAAACTTGCTATAAAAACATGATTAAAAAGTGATGATTTCTATTTATAAAATAATGATTTTGTTATGAGCGAATAGCTATCAGCCACTTACACTTGTACGTCATCCTGTCCATATACAGATTTGTAACTGTTGATATGTTTTACTTAAACACACCCCGTATTTCTTATAACACTTGTTTGGTAACTATTTTCAATACAAATCATATTTGTTAGTTCTTCATTAACGCACTGCGAGTGTTTTGTTACTCCCCGCATATATTTTATTCTCTTGTTCGATTCTATTTTTCTTAATCGATCATATAATTTTCTTGTTAGTCGGATTTACGAATCATGAGACTTATAATGGAAGGAATGAGACTAAGCGGCCAGGTTAAACCTGTAATTATTGCAGCAAACAACCGATATGTTACTTTTTCTTCCGAGAAGATAAATATTAAAGTCGATGTCACAACCAGGCCTATCAGGTAAGCTAACAGTAATTTATTGATCACTTTTACCTCCCCTTTCGATTTCTCTTTGAGCGGTCCTTTTAATCCAGGACCGCCTCATTATGAAAACTATTTATTTCCCTCATCATTGATAAGGTTGGACATCTCTTTCAACATGAGAGTCATTGAAGCTTTCGACCAATTTAGCGGAATGATAGGGCTTGGCGCTTCATGCAAAGTTCCCGACTTGTGGATATAGTTATAGCTTTCGGGAAGTGCCATTTCAGGTACACTCCTGCCATTTGCACCAATCATATTCTCGCCTGTTATTTGGGCCAATGATCTATTCATAAATTGCACTGAGTCATTCAAATACTCTTCTTTTCTTGATTCTTTATAAACAATTGCTGCTGATTTTGCATACCATGAGTCAAAAAACCATTCTGCTTCTGTTGATGGAATGAAGCTCATTTCTCTTTTTGCATGTGAATTTTGATCGGTATCGGTTTTAATATCATTGAACCAAAAATTTGCCGACTGATAATTATCCTTCTCGTATCTTTTTATACCATACGGACCTGCTAGTTTTTTAACTATTTTTAGAACTTGCTCTTTTCTTCTGGTATTTATCTTTGAAAGATTTGCAGGATAAATAACATTAAGTAAAGCCGCATCGGCTTCTCTGTAATGTTTATCTTTTTCCAGATAACCTGGGGATTCTCCCCCTAAATCAAGCTGTAGCGTTATTCTTTCATAACCTTTATCTATGAGGTGGTTCAACCTCGTTGTTGAAAGTGGTTCATCCAGTTCATTAGCTTTAGCTTCGCGTAGTAAATCAGAGATAAAAACAGAGTCTTTCTTCGAGAGTAAGTTCGACAAACGTTCCAGTCCAGAGGTCACCAGTGCAACGGAAGATGTGTTTAATCTGGCATCTTCTTCCCACGCTCCGGAATCTTCCATAACATAGAAATTGGCTTTATCCAGATAAGCAACCAACAGCGCAATTGAACCGCCCCGGGAATCCTGGAGACTAAACTCCCTGAGAAAGAGGTAAACAGGA
>NZ_JABWMS020000121.1:0-4852 GCF_013369155.2 Escherichia sp. 94.0001
TGGTCGTCATACACCGAAATCATCGATGTGAAACAGTGCTACCCGAACACGGCGATTGTGGGGCTGCAGGTGGATGCGGAGCAGTTTGGCGGTCAGCAGATGACGGTGAACTACCATATCCGCGGTCGCATCATCCAGGTACCGTCAAACTATGACCCGGAAAAACGCACGTACAGCGGCATCTGGGACGGCAGCCTGAAACCGGCATACAGCAACAACCCGGCCTGGTGCCTGTGGGACATGCTGACTCACCCGCGCTACGGCATGGGAAAACGTCTGGGGGCGGCAGACGTGGACAAATGGGCGCTGTATGCCATTGCGCAGTACTGCGACCAGACGGTCCCGGATGGTTTCGGGGGCACAGAGCCGCGGATGACCTTTAATGCGTACCTGTCACAACAGCGTAAGGCGTGGGACGTTCTCAGTGATTTCTGCTCGGCGATGCGCTGTATGCCGGTATGGAACGGCCAGACGCTGACGTTCGTTCAGGACCGCCCGTCGGATGTGGTGTGGCCGTACACCAACAGCGATGTGGTGGTGGATGATAACGGCGTGGGGTTTCGCTACAGCTTCAGCGCCCTGAAGGACCGCCACACGGCGGTGGAGGTGAATTACACCGACCCGCAGAACGGCTGGCAGACCTCCACGGAACTGGTGGAAGACCCGGAAGCCATACTGCGCTACGGGCGCAACCTGCTGAAGATGGATGCGTTCGGTTGCACCAGTCGCGGTCAGGCCCACCGTGCCGGGCTGTGGGTGATAAAGACCGGACTGCTGGAAACGCAGACGGTGGATTTCACGCTCGGGTCACAGGGGCTGCGTCACACACCCGGTGACATTATTGAAATCTGTGATAACGACTATGCCGGGACCATGACCGGCGGACGTGTCCTGTCCATCGATGCCGCCAGCCGCACCCTGACACTGGACCGTGAGGTGACCCTGCCGGAGACAGGTGCCGCCACGGTGAACCTGATTAACGGCAGCGGTAAGCCGGTGAGCGTGGCCATCACTGCACACCCCGCGCCGGACCGGATACAGGTCAGCACCCTGCCTGATGGTGTGGAGACATACGGTGTATGGGGACTCTCCCTGCCGTCACTGCGTCGTCGCCTGTTCCGCTGTGTCTCCATCCGGGAAAACACGGACGGCACCTTTGCCATCACGGCGGTGCAGCACGTACCGGAAAAAGAAGCCATCGTGGATAACGGGGCCAGCTTTGAGCCGCAGTCAGGCACCCTGAACAGCGTTATTCCACCGGCAGTGCAGCACCTGACGGTGGAGGTGAGCGCAGCTGACGGTCAGTATCTGGCACAGGCGAAATGGGACACGCCGCGGGTGGTGAAGGGTGTGCGCTTCAGTCTGCGCCTGACCAGTGGTAAGGGAACGGATGCCAGACTGGTGACCACCGCCATCACCGCAGACACGGAGCACCGTTTCAGCGGCCTGCCGCTCGGGGAATACACCCTGACGGTGCGGGCGATAAACAGCTATGGCCAGCAGGGTGAACCTGCCACCACCACCTTCCGGATTGCCGCACCGGCAGCACCGTCGCGGATTGAGCTGACGCCGGGCTATTTTCAGATAACCGCCACGCCGCATCTTGCCGTTTATGACCCGACGGTACAGTTTGAGTTCTGGTTCTCGGAAAAGCGGATTGCGGATATCAGGCAGGTTGAAACCGCAGCCCGCTATCTTGGCTCGGCGCTGTACTGGATAGCTGCCAGTATCAATATCAAACCGGGCCATGATTATTATTTTTATATCCGCAGTGTGAATACTGTTGGCAAATCGGCATTCGTGGAGGCTGTCGGTCGGGCGAGCGATGATGCGGAAGGTTACCTGGATTTTTTCAAAGGAGAAATCGGGAAAACACATCTGGCCCAGGAGCTGTGGACGCAGATTGATAACGGTCAGCTTGCGCCGGACCTGGCTGAAATCAGGACGTCCATTACGAATGTCAGCAATGAAATCACGCAGACCGTCAATAAAAAACTGGAAAATCAGAGTGCGGCAATCCAGCAGATACAGAAAGTTCAGGTTGATACAAATAATAACCTGAACAGCATGTGGGCCGTGAAACTGCAGCAGATGCAGGACGGACGCCTTTATATTGCGGGTATCGGTGCCGGTATTGAGAATACGCCAGCAGGAATGCAGAGTCAGGTGCTGCTGGCGGCAGACAGGATTGCGATGATTAATCCTGCGAATGGCAACACAAAGCCGATGTTTGTTGGTCAGGGCGATCAGATATTTATGAATGAAGTGTTCCTGAAATATCTGACGGCTCCCACCATTACCAGCGGCGGTAATCCTCCGGCATTTTCCCTGACACCGGACGGGCGGCTGACGGCGAAAAATGCCGATATCAGCGGTAACGTGAATGCGAACTCCGGGACGCTCAACAACGTCACGATTAACGAGAACTGTCGGGTTCTGGGAAAATTGTCCGCGAACCAGATTGAAGGCGATCTCGTTAAAACAGTGGGCAAAGCTTTCCCCCGGGACTCCCGTGCACCGGAGCGGTGGCCATCAGGAACCATTACCGTCAGGGTTTATGACGATCAGCCGTTTGACCGGCAGATTGTTATTCCGGCGGTGGCATTCAGCGGCGCTAAACATGAGAAAGAGCATACTGATATTTACTCCTCATGCCGTCTGATAGTGCGGAAAAACGGTGCTGAAATTTATAACCGTACCGCGCTGGATAATACGCTGATTTACAGTGGTGTTATTGATATGCCTGCCGGTCACGGTAACATGACACTGGAGTTTTCGGTGTCAGCATGGCTGGTAAATAACTGGTATCCCACAGCAAGTATCAGCGATTTGCTGGTTGTGGTGATGAAGAAAGCCACTGCAGGCATCACGATTAGCTGAATTTTATAACCCAGATACGGGCGCCAGAAATGGCGCCTTTTTTATTGCAGAAAAGCGAGAGGTAATTATGCGTAAATTATGTGCTGTTATTTTGTCCGCAGTAGTCTGGCCGGTCGCCGCTGCTACGCCAGCGAGTGCAGCAGAACATCAGTCCACGCTGAGCGCGGGGTATCTCCATGCCTCGACGAACGTTCCCGGTAGTGATGATCTGAACGGGATTAACGTGAAATACCGTTATGAGTTTATGGACGCGCTGGGGCTGATTACGTCCTTCAGTTATGCCAATGCTGAGGATGAGCAAAAAACGCGCTACAGCGATACCCGCTGGCATGAAGATTCCGTGCGTAACCGCTGGTTCAGCGTGATGGCGGGGCCGTCTGTACGCGTGAATGAATGGTTCAGCGCGTATGCGATGGCGGGTGTGGCTTACAGCCGTGTGTCGACTTTCTCCGGGGATTATCTCCGCGTAACTGACAACAAGGGGAAAACGCACGATGTGCTGACCGGAAGTGATGACGGTCGCCACAGCAACACGTCTCTGGCGTGGGGGGCTGGCGTGCAGTTTAACCCGACCGAATCCGTGACCATTGACCTTGCTTATGAAGGTTCCGGTAGTGGCGACTGGCGATCGGATGCATTTATTGTTGGTATCGGATACCGTTTCTGACAACAGACGCCGATTTATCTTCTGTAAATATTGTTATGATACGCAGGTTCATCCACCTTATGGGGTGAACTGCGTTTGAGGAAACGTAAAGTTACACTGTCCTGAAGCCCGTGGCGTCACTGCTGCGGGCTTTTTTTATTGGTGGAAAAGTATGACAGTAAAAATTTCTGGCGTGCTTAAAGATGGCACAGGAAAACCAGTACAGAACTGCACCATTGTGCTGAAAGCCAGACGGACCAGCAGCACGGTGGTGGTGAACACGGTGGCCTCTGAAAATCCGGATGAAGCCGGTCGTTACAGCATGGACGTTGAGTACGGTCAGTACAGCGTCATTCTGTTGGTGGAAGGATTCCCGCCGTCACATGCCGGGACCATCACCGTGTATGAAGATTCTCAACCCGGTACGCTGAATGATTTTCTCGGTGCCATGTCGGAGGATGACGTCCGGCCGGAGGCACTGCGTCGTTTTGAACTGATGGTGGAAGAAGCGGCGCGTCACGCTGAGGAGGCGAAGAAGAATGCCGGAGAGGCGGAGACGTCCGCGAGGAATGCCGGCATATCAGCCAGTCAGGCAGAAGAGAGCGCTGCAAATGCTGACACTTCAGCAGGGGAGGCATCGGAGTCAGCCCGGCAGGCGGCAGAAAGTGCAGCCTCAGCAAAGCAGTCAGAGGATGCGTCCTCGTCCTCGGCTTCTGCGGCCGCTCAAAAAGCCAGTGAGTCATCACAAAGTGCAGCAGAAGCTGAATTGTCAAGAAAGACGGCAGAAAGTGCAGCCGGTAATGCAGCCAGGGATGCAACGACCGCAACAGAAAAAGCCCGGGAGTCAGCAGAAAGCGCACAGTCAGCGGAACAAAGCAGGATAGCGGCGGAAGAAGCCGTAAACCGAATCCCCACCGTGGTGGGACCTCCCGGGCCAGAGGGGGAACAGGGGCCCGCTGGCCCTCAGGGGCCGAAGGGGGATAAGGGAGAGCGTGGAGACACCGGCCCTGTCGGGGCAACCGGCGAACGGGGGCCGAGAGGAGATACTGGTCCGGCAGGCCCGCAGGGGCCGAAAGGCGACAGGGGAGAGCGGGGAGAGACCGGTCTGACAGGAAGTACAGGTCCACAGGGTCCAAAGGGAGATACCGGTGCGGCAGGCCCGGCAGGCCCACAGGGACCGAAAGGAGAAACAGGTGCGGCTGGCCCGGTGGGGGCAACCGGACCTCAGGGACCGAAGGGCGACCCGGGGGAGACACAAATCCGTTTTCGTCTGGGGCCGGGAAACATTATTGAGACAAACAGCAATGGCTGGTTCCCGGATACAGA
>NZ_JABWMS020000122.1:0-4803 GCF_013369155.2 Escherichia sp. 94.0001
GGCAGCCTGAGTTCACAGATAAAACACTCTCCAGGAAAACCGGGGCGGTTCAAACCCGGCTCGGTGGCCGGGTTTGAGATTTAGTTATTTTCAGCAGCTCGGATAAGAGCGGAAGTGCTGACGAACATGTTCGAGCTCACCGAAACGTATGCGGCAGTAACTGCGCACATAAACCGGCTTGTCGTGTTCGTAGATGAAGTCATCGCGATTAACATCGTGAGCCATAGCTTTTCTCCTGTTTTTGTATACAGCCTGTTTACCCGAACAGGTTGTAGTTTGTTGGGAGAACCGCTATCCTTGGCTTGCGGTTGCCAAGGGTGTAGCGGTAGGTAATCCTCCATACACTTCGGAAATACTGGATATATTTCCGACCCAAAAAGCCCCGTTCCCTCGGGGCTTTATTCTTTTGTTCCGCCATCAATCATCGCAAAAGATTCCACAATCAGACTGATACGCTTGGCTTCATCTTTTGTCAGGTCGCGAGGCAGGTTGCCAATGGTGACGATAAGATCTCCGCGCAATGGAATCGGCAGTTCAAATGTTTTTACACCAACCTGTACGTCAGCTACCGCCTTCTTCTTAGGTGCCATCTTTTTACGCTCCTTTTTTTTATTTACATCACCAACTGACACATTAATCTCACCATTCTGGTAGGAGATAAATTTATCAATAGCACTTTGCATCCGGCTTTTGTATGCCTGCAAAGATGATTCAGAGGGTTTGCTTTCTGCTGAGTCTGCGTACGAACTTGCTAAGTTGGCAACGCTATAATCACGGATATCGGCATCGGTGAAATCCGACCCAAGAACAGTAAGAAGGCGCAGGGAAGAGTCACGGAGATTGCGGGCTGTAGCATCATTGACGATACCAAGCTCAGGAAGCATCTGTAAGAAGTCCTGAAATGCTTTGATGGTGTAGCTTTTGGTTTGCATAAAAAAGCCTCATACAGTTGATGAGGCAATACTAATTTGATCGTCAAAACAAATCAAGACCCAAGAAACGATCGTTGATTCCTTTCTTTGTGACAATACAGTCAAATCAAGTTTTACAAGGATTACTTTTCTTCGATTACATTAAAAGCCGCACTTCTGCGGCCATCCATCACCCAAATGTCTCTTCACTCATCCGAAGAAGCAGCAATCCGGGTCAGCACGCACAAGCTCAAGCGCATCAGTCAGCGAAAGTTCAGTACTGTACTGATGCCATTTCATATCCTTCCGCATCCAATAGATTTTCCATCTATCCAGAGAACGTATGTACTTGATTCTTGCTGATGGCAGGATGTTTGTTTCACCTGGGTTGCCCTGCCACACGGGGCGCTGTTCGCCGATATCTATCGTTTGGTCATTGATGCTATAAACAATATCCAGTTCATTGCGGATATGTTCAGGCGGCCTTATGCTTTCAATGAATTGGTGAACTTCTTTTTTGACCGCTTGATATTCAAGGTCAGTGAACGCCATCTATCCTCCTCACCCAAACGTTTCTTCTGGCCACTGGTTACCAGCTATGTGACGATGAAGTCACGAACTTTTCAGCCACTCCCTTGCCTCGATGTCATCCAGATGGCGAGATTGCTTCAGAATACCAGCTACATACTCCACCTTTGCTACTTGATGATAAGGCAACGTTATAGGCCTGTGATCCTGGTTAATGCTTGTAAATTGGTATTCTCCATCTCTGTCATAGCCAAGAACCTTAATCATGTTGTGTCCTTCAACGGTTCTGACAAACACCTCATCACCCGGGAATACTTTGGTGTTAGGCTCAATGAGTACATATTCTCCTGATTTTATTCTGGGCCACATGCTGTCTCCTTTCACACGAAGACCAAAGGCATCTGGATCATCGCTATAAATTTTGAGCCACCCATCGCGCTCTTCGGTCATCTCGATGGCACCATCAACACCAAGAATTGCCTCACCAACCACGCGCACTAACCCTTTTTTTAATTTGCCAACAAATGAAAGAGTATCTTCATCATTCGCTCCATTTAACGAAGTGCCGTGCTGAAGCCAAACAACATCAACGTTTAGAAATTTCGCAAGCGCATTCATTTTTTCCTGACGCGGTAAAGACTCAGCATTAAACCATTTGCTAACGCCTTTGGACGAAAGAGAAAGGGCACGGGCTATAGCCATTCCCCTACCATGTTCATCAAGACCAGCTTCTTTACAGGCTTGCGCTAGCCGCTGGGCGAATTCTTTGCGCACTTTTTCATTCTGAACCATGAGTACGATACTAAAGCACTTGCAAAAACTTTCAGTTCAACCATAATACGTACTGAAAGTACGAAAAAGGATATTCCTATGCAAAATCTTGATGAGCCGATTAAAGGTGTCGGCATCCCTGAAGTTGCGAAGGCTTGTGGAGTTAGCGAAAGGGCTGTCTATAAGTGGCTCAAAAACGGCTTCCTCCCTAAGACTGAGTTTTTTGGGAAAACTAAATACGCATCAAAAATCGAAGAGATTTCTGGTGGCAAATATCAAGCAAGCGAAATGCTTGAAATAAGCAAAAAGAACCTTCTGGCTGCATAAGTAACACCGCTCTTTTCACAATGGACATTCGTCCTACGTCGCTGACAAAGCGAGTCCCAATATATCTGACCAACTAAGGCCATATGCGTTTCCACGCATACCTTTCAACTAGCTATTCACTATTGGAAATCTTAAGAAATGGAACAAACAAATTACAGCAAACTATCACAGCGCGACGTTGATCGCGCAGAAACAGATTTACTTATCAACCTGTCAACGCTTACTCAGCGCGGTCTGGCAAAGATGATTGGCTGTCATGAATCGAAGATAAGCAGAACAGACTGGAGGTTTATAGCTTCGGTCTTGTGTGCTTTTGGCATGGCATCAGACATCAGTCCGATTAGCAGAGCTTTTAAGTATGCGCTTGATGAAATCACCAATAAAAAACGCCCGGTGTGCAAGACCGAGCGTTCTAATCAAATCCAGATGGAATTCTGAGGTCATTACTGGATCTATCAACAGGAGTCATTATGACAAATACAGCAAAAATACTCAACTTCGGCAGAGGTAACTTTGCCGGACAGGAGCGTAATGTGGCAGATCTCGATGATGGTTACGCCAGACTATCAAATATGCTGCTTGAGGCTTATTCGGGCGCAGATCTGACCAAGCGACAGTTTAAAGTGCTGCTTGCCATTCTGCGTAAAACCTATGGGTGGAATAAACCAATGGACAGAATCACCGATTCTCAACTTAGCGAGATTACAAAGTTACCCGTCAAACGGTGCAATGAAGCCAAGTTAGAACTCGTCAGAATGAATATTATCAAGCAGCAAGGCGGCATGTTTGGACCAAATAAAAACATCTCAGAATGGTGTATCCCTCAAAACGAGGGAAAATCCCCTAAAACGAGGGATAAAACATCCCTCAAATTGGGGGATTGCTATCCCTCAAAACAGGGGGACACAAAAGACACTATTACAAAAGAAAAAAGAAAAGATTATTCGTCAGAGAATTCTGGCGAATCCTCTGACCAGCCAGAAAACGACCTTTCTGTGGTGAAACCGGATGCTGCAATTCAGAGCGGCAGCAAGTGGGGGACAGCAGAAGACCTGACCGCCGCAGAGTGGATGTTTGACATGGTGAAGACTATCGCACCATCAGCCAGAAAACCGAATTTTGCTGGGTGGGCTAACGATATCCGCCTGATGCGTGAACGTGACGGACGTAACCATCGCGACATGTGTGTACTGTTCCGCTGGGCATGCCAGGACAACTTCTGGTCCGGTAACGTGCTTAGCCCGGCCAAACTCCGCGACAAGTGGACCCAGCTCGAAATCAACCGTAACAAGCAACAGGCAGGCATGATAGCCAGCAAACCAAAACTCGACCTGACAAACACAGACTGGATTTACGGGGTGGATCTATGAAAAACATCGCCGCACAGATGGTTAACTTTGACCGTGAGCAGATGCGTCGGATCGCCAACAACATGCCGGAACAGTACGACGAAAAGCCGCAGGTACAGCAGGTAGCGCAGATCATCAACGGTGTGTTCAGCCAGTTACTGGCAACTTTCCCGGCGAGCCTGGCTAACCGTGACCAGAACGAACTGAACGAAATCCGCCGCCAGTGGGTTCTGGCTTTCCGGGAAAACGGGATCACCACAATGGAACAGGTTAACGCAGGAATGCGCGTAGCCCGTCGGCAGAATCGACCATTTCTGCCATCACCCGGGCAGTTTGTTGCATGGTGCCGGGAAGAAGCATCCGTTATCGCCGGACTGCCAAACGTCAGCGAGCTGGTTGATATGGTTTACGAGTATTGCCGGAAGCGTGGCCTGTATCCGGATGCGGAGTCTTATCCGTGGAAATCAAACGCGCACTACTGGCTGGTCACCAACCTGTATCAGAACATGCGGGCCAATGCGCTTACTGATGCGGAATTACGCCGTAAGGCTGCCGATGAACTGACCTGTATGACAGCGCGAATTAACCGTGGTGAGACGATACCTGAACCAGTAAAACAACTTCCTGTCATGGGCGGCAGACCTCTAAATCGTGTTCAGGCGCTGGCGAAGATCGCAGAAATTAAAGCTAAGTTCGGACTGAAAGGAGCAAGTGTATGACGGGCAAAGAGGCAATTATTCATTACCTGGGGACGCATAATAGCTTCTGTGCGCCGGACGTTGCCGCGTTAACAGGCGCAACAGTAACCAGCATAAATCAGGCCGCGGCTAAAATGGCACGGGCAGGTCTTCTGGTTATCGAAGGTAAGGTCTGGCGAACGGTGTATTACCGGTTTGCTACCAGGGAAGAACGGGAAG
>NZ_JABWMS020000123.1:0-4788 GCF_013369155.2 Escherichia sp. 94.0001
TGGCAGCCTGAGTTCACAGATAAAACACTCTCCAGGAAAACCGGGGCGGTTCAGATCCATAACAACCGCCAGATAGCACCAGCGATTTCCTGCCCAGAGATACGTAATATCTCCACACCATACCCGGTCTGGCTCCGGTACTGCGAACTGACGCTCAAGCAGATTCGGCAGGCTGGTATGCTCCTGACGGGCATTTTTATACTGATGTTTTCCGGGCTGACAACTGCTCAGGTTCAGATATTTCATCAGACGTCCGGCACGGTAACGGCTCATCGGGACGCCGTTTTGAGTCAGCATTTCAGCCAGAGTGCGCGCGCCCGCAGAGCCCCGACTTTGGTTCCACGCCCGGCGTATTTCGCTGCACAACCTGACTCGTGCCGGATTAACCGTATCGCGTCGTTTTCGCCAGTACCGGTAACTGCTGCGGTGTATTTCCAGAGCAGAACACAGGCTGACAACCGTGTGGCTGTCACTTAGTCTGGCGGCTATCGTGAACCGTTCAGCGAGTCGGACATTAAGAGCGCGGTAGCCTTTTTTAATATCGTATTTTGTTCCTCCAGACGGCGAACTTGCTTTTCCAGCTCGCGGATACGTTGCTGGTCTGGAGTAATGGGTGTGGCAGAGGGCGTAATACCCTGGCGCTCTCGCCTGAGCTGGCGTACCCAGCTCTCAAGCGTGGTTGAACCGACATTCATCGCTTCACTGGCCTGTCGATATGAGTAGCCCTTATCAACAATCAGCTGTGCACATTCCAGCCTGAACTCAGGGGTGAAGGTTCGTTTGGTTTTCTTGTTCATTAAGTCACCTGTTTTGTGTTGTGGTGAGAATATCACCTTTCATCAGGTGGCCAAATTTAGTGTGCCACTACAGGGGCAGCCCGTGCCTTGTGGGCAGGGACAGGTATCACTGGTGGGATAAGACTGTCTGATTGGTATTAAATATATAAGAGAGAGATCAAATACATGAGTTCATATATGTGAAATAAATCTGTGAGTGTGATCAGCAGACCAGTCTACCCAGTAGCAACAGATTGCGTTGTACTCACAGGGTTATCCCTGATAACTGACCATTATCGAACATACCGATGTTGATGAAAGCCTGAAAGGGCAGGGGATTGGTAAACGGCTGGTGGCGAAGGTGGTGGAAAAAATGCGCCGGGAGAAGCGGAAGATTATCCCGCTATGTCCGTTTGCGAAACACGAGTTCGATAAAACGCGCGAGTATGATGATATTCGTAGCTGAGCAGAGAAATTGTATCCGTCGTAAGCAATACAAATCAGAAGTGATGTTATGGGCATGTTTAAGCGGAATAACCCCGTAAATTCGGGGTTATTCAGGTTTTTGGCAAGCTGTACTTTGTTTATACCTGATGTGGTGTGAACGCTCTATTCTGCCTACAAATTAAACATATTGCAGGATCTAATATAGGTCTGATAAGCGTAGCGCATCAGGTAATGACACAAACCTATATGCAGACTCAATTAGTCAATATCTGTGGGTTGAGTTCTGCCAAGGGAGACTCTGTAGTCACTTCTTCTTACCGTCTGTTCAGGTGTTGCAGGCACTGTTGTGGAGCGTAGATGCGTTGTTGGTTTGCCATGCTCTGGAACATAAAAAACACCAGTGCCATGATAACCGGATACAGAAACGTTAATTCAACGGCCTTCAAACTCGGCATAGACGTGTTCTGCTAATGAACGCTTTTGACCAAATAATGCACTAGCCAACCAGCCGCTGTTGGTTTTTGTTGATTTTTCTATTTCTTCAGGAGAGAAATCATTGTTTTTTGTTATGTTGGCTGAGTGACAGGATGTTAATCTGATGTCTTCTACTTCATGAAGATTATGTTCTACCAGACGATTGACGATATCAGTTGGTGATAAAAATTCATCTCCACACTTAAGAAGAGGTAGGCCAGCAGAACCATCCCCTGGCAGATAAATTTTATTGTATTTTTCTGGTGTTAAATCCTTTGGTAGGATAGTTTTCATCTCTGTTGCCGCAATACTTATAGCTGCTGCGGCAGCAACATCGGTGTTACTTGATTGTAGATAACTTCTGTTTGCACCAAGAAAGGTAAACTCTGTTTTCTTTTTATCAAAATCTTGTTTTGTAGCTTCGTGCAGGAATAATATATCATAAGGTTTTGTCCCTGTTGTGACTCTTGAAACATTTTGACCAAGAATATTAAGAGCATATTCACCTACGGATTTTGTTCCTAAAAACACAAGCAATCCTTCTTTCTCTGGCACTGTCTCTATTTTTCTCCCTCCAGGAATTGTGGAGATGGATTGAGATTGTTCTGCCGGAATTGATACGCTGGCGCTTATAGGTAGCTGGGATCTTATACTAAACATACAACCTCCTTCTTAGTTTGTTTAAATGTGAGTTCATGATAATTCTAATGGAGTGAGTAATATTTTAGTTGATAATAGCTGATATCCTTTTCAGCTATTAATCTGTTTATTTCAGAGTAAAATTTTTATTAATATTAGATTCGTATTTTGCGAGTTTCATGAGATTGCCAGATTTGGTCGCTCAATACTAAGGCTAGTGACAGACTTATTTATTAGGGACAAATTTAGCGAGGATATCAGGTTCACTAGCGACATAAATGCTTTCATCAGGCAGAGTTACAATGCCTTCAGGTTGGAGCAAATCACTGGTCAGAGAATGATTTCCTTTTGTCAGGTCCATCATCTCAACGAAAGACATTTCTGTCAGGTTAAACTTGAGTAACTTACGCGATTCATCGGACAGAATCATCAGACTTTCATTATTAAAGTCCAGGCCGGATATATCTTTAACATGTATATCATTTAGTTCCTCTGGAATCGTTACTTGTTTTGCACTCAGCAGATCTGGAGAAAGCTGATAGGCAAACATGCCTGTAGGGCGTCGTTCTTTAGCGACAAACAGCATCCGGCCTTCTGCTTTCCATGCCAGTCCTTCAAACCCTCTATTTTTTTTATTGAATTTTTCTAACTGAATTTTATTTCGCAAGGAGATATGCATATCTTTTGTAACTGTAAAAAAGAATAGTTCAGAAGTCTTTTCGTCTACTGCAGCAAAAATGTTCCCTTGTATGTGCTCAATGGTTTCGGCATCAGAGATAAAAGGCAGCGGGGCTCGGCCGATGATGTCGCCACTTCTGGCTATTTTAAGTAGCTGCGCAGGGCTATTCTGGGTGGCATACAGGAAATCATCCTCTTTATTATACGTAAGAGATGATAAGTTCACCGTATTTGGTAATTGTTTTATAAATGAAAGTGAGTATTCCTGTGGTGATTTTTTGTAACCATAATCAAATACAAATAATATTAATGCAATTGGTGTGACAAACATTGCAATAAAAAATGCAATAAATAAGCTTCTTTTCATTCCTTCTCCATTCGCTATAAATGGTTTGCGAAATAAATATCTTTGTTTTGTATGATTGCTGTGAGGTTAAATTATTAATAATTGTGAGTGTGATTAGTTATTGTTTGTTTTGATAAATAAAGTGTGTGGTGTCCATTTTTTTATTTTTAAATGTTTTTCAGGTATGTTTCAGATGCGCCATACCTTGGTTGTAGCGTTCTTACCATCTCATCGATTTCACATTTCACACCTTGTGGCACTTCATAGGAGGTCCTGTTCGTCAACATTCCTAACTCGTTGGGGCGGTCTTCTGGCGCCATTATCAGAATCCCGGTATGGCTGGCAACGTGAATGCTTCCATCTGGTGATTGAGAGATACTTATGTTAATGCACGCGTTAGGTACATCTAACGATCTTTCCACATTGTATTCTCTGGCTTGAGAGATCCTTGTATGTGTCAACATTAAGGCTGGCACATTGAAAGATTGATAGAAAGCCGAGCATATGGCTGTTGCCGCTTCGGGGTGGCATAAAAACTCCACAACTTCAGCTTTCTGTTTATCGCTGCCGCTGCTTTCCCTTGCTATTTGCTCTGCATGATGACGAGAAATACCATTATTTATAACATTCCGGGCAAGTGATGAATGTGTGTCTTTAAGTCCTAGTGCATCGCGAAGCAATTTTTGTGCATCTACAGGTATATCAACACCATTGAGTGAAAGCTTTGCATTGCCGAGTCCTCGAAATGTATCCATAAACATAGAGCTGAATGGTGTAGGCCCGGAAAACGGATCTGTTTGAGTATTATGAGGAATCAAGGTTGCTGATAGTTTTGACGTAAAACTAAGTAGATTGTGCATTGACTTATGATCAGTCAGGTCCATCTTAGATAAGGCACGATGAACCTGAATGTATGGCATGTGGAGATTGATGGGTAAAGATTGTAATAACCTATTTTGTTCGTTTGACTCCAGGAGCATAAGAATCTTTTCATTATCTGGTGTGCGAATCTCGGCTTCAACAAGTTCGCTGTTAGTGACGGAAATTCTTAAGGATGAGCCATCTGCAAAATTAGCATATATTCTGCCCAATTCATTAGGCGCGGGAGATACAGGTTCTAAAACGGTTAACAACTCTTGAAATGTTTGCCTTTCACTACGAGTATACGTTGGATTCCATAAACCAAAACTAAGAACTTTTAGTAATTTTTCAGCGCATGACATATCATTCCACTGCTTTTTAAAATCAGAATTAATTCTAATTGCAGCATCTAAAACTAAAGATGCGGAATTATTATTAAGTCCGTTTATCATGAGAGATTCCCCTATCTCATTTATTATGAATGATTCGACAACAGATATCATATAGCATGATATAGTGTCAATAATATATAAGCTATTTATAGCGAGAGTTTTAAATGTATAGAGA
>NZ_JABWMS020000124.1:0-4641 GCF_013369155.2 Escherichia sp. 94.0001
GGCAGCCTGAGTTCACAGATAAAACACTCTCCAGGAAAACCGGGGCGGTTCAGGAGGCTATTCAAACGCCATTGAATCAAAGAGGACATTCCAGGCATTACCATCATAAATAGCAGCTCCTCTGGAGCCACAAACCATCATCACTGTTCCATCGGGGGAAACATCAATTCTTTTACTTAAAACGGCCACTTCAGGAGGGACGGGTTTATGTTTTGCATGCATGGCGAGCACCAGTTTTTCATCTTCCAGCACCCAGATGCCATAATCACTGGCACACCAGAGACGTCCATCAAACCATCCCATGTCGAGGAATGGCATGGTCATTCCGCCATGCGTAATTTGTGTCCATTGTTCATTGCGACCCTTCCATATAGCACCGTCAAAATCAGCAATATAAACAAATCCGTCACCGGCACAGCAAACTGTGTACAGAAGTTTATTTGTCGGGAAAGGGAGTTGTTTCCATTGCTCACCATTAAAGTGATAAACGGTCCCTGTTCCACCCACTGCATACATATCTGACTCGGAAAAACCAGATAAATCCTGGAATAAGCTTCTGGACATCGACTCAGCGTTCCGTTCTAGGAATCCATCGGGAACAGGAATAGTTTGTGAAGCGTCCTGCCAAACCTGATGATTAATGCGTTTATATATTCTTAACCCTCCCCCAATTGCATAGACATTTGTTCCTACTCTGACTACCTTAATTATAGCTGTTCTCATGTCTGATGATTTAGAAATAGGAATGTCCAGATTATTTTCTCGTCCCTTGTATTCTCTTGCTTTGTAGCTTATGACTTCGCAGTCGATATCAACTATAACTATTTCAGTTTGGGAAGGCGACCATCCAGCCGATAATGTGGGATAGTTCAAATTACCGAAAGACATCCCAAATACCCTGTTTTCAGGAGGATTGTCAATAACTATTGAAACCAGCTTGTGTATAGGCATGTAATAGTCGTTGCCATATTCGATATGATGTTCATCAATTTTTTCAATTAATAATAAGCCAACGCGCCCATGTTCAAAACCATATGTACAATCATATACTTCAAAATTTTTAAATGTTTTATTCCAACGTTCTTGACTAATAAGCATTTGATTTCCTTAGTTATCACAATTATCATCATAGCTATCCGAGCTACCACCATTTTCGCCAGAACGAGCAAATACTTTTGCTTCACTGAAATCACCGCAGGAATAAGTTTTTTTATAAGCCGCATCCATTTGTGCTCTCAGGCAGGATTTATCACAACCATACATTGCCGCAACTTGCTCTATTATCATATCTCTTGCTTTTTGATATTCCATTTCCCTCCCAAACTTGCCCATTTTGATTAAAGCCCCTGTCGTTTTATGCAACGATCCGTGAGACCCCGTATGATTACTTGTTCCTTCCATACAAATTGTTGGTGCTCGGCCTTCAGAATAACCTCCCCAGCATTCCTTTTTTGCATATTTGTCGCGCGGCATCTTATTTTTTAGCTTGCCTTTCTCATCAAGATTCTTGGGGTCATTTTTCCATTCTTCTTTAAGTATCGCCGTTTTTTCGAGATCTCGAAACATTGTATCAGGCAATAAATGATGTAATGTTTGCCCGGGGCAACATCCTTTTCCTTCCCATGAATTTTTTGTATCTCTTCTACTAAATGGAACAAGCATGCATTTTCTGGCCCGCAGGCAGCGATTCGAAAGCGCGTAGGCAGCCTGCGTTTCCGCCATTATTTCATTAGCCAGTGATTTTTGTTCTTCTTCAGAAAGGTTTTTGAAATTTTTGATTTTATCTTTGTATTTGTCAAATTTCTGAATTGCTGCATCCATTTTTTTTGAAATGTCTTTTAGCTCTTCCAGTTCTTTCTTCATTTCTGGAATGGTTTCATAAAGTTCAATACCTGTACTGACTACATCATAGGCCGTCATTACCCATCCAACCACTGGTATCCAGCCTGTTAATGCACGACGAGCGACAAGTTTTCCAACTTTTTTAGCCCCATATTCAGCGATTTCTTCTTCCAGTTTATTGATAACTGTTTCTTCTAATTCCTGTTTGGCTTTCTCCAGCAAACTGTCAATATTTTCCCATTCTTTCGACCAGTCACCAAACTGCTCCAGCCCTGGTTTGAGAAGCAGAGGCCCGCAATGGTCGAGAACCCAGGAGCCACTTTTATCATTATTTCTGTCTTGTGGAACACCCTTGCGCTTTCGGTGATGCTCATTATCTGGTTTGCACCGTTCCTCCACTTTTTTCTGCTGCTTTGCACATTCTTTTACAACAGTAGCACTGTCTTTATAATACATGGGTGGGGTATTTGCAGTGGAGCCATGATTATGCGTCATCAGGTCTTCATGACGGGGAACCTCCAGCCCTTCAAACTTGACATTAGGCGACCAGGATTTGAAATACGCTTTTCCTTTAATGACATGAGAAGCAACACCTTTCTGGAATCCCGGTGTTGCCGGAACATTCCCTTCACTGGTGGAAAAGTATGAGCGATCTTTCTGTGCCACCATCGACTTACAGATAAATACGGTAGCTGTTCCGTTCTGCAAATCCCGGGCATACGCCGTGTTGGAATAAGGCACAACGACCGGGCCTGTGGGCGGAGGAGGAGGGGACCAGCAGGGATCGGGAAATGCGCCAGCAGATTTCCCGTCAGACGCTCTGGAGCAGGCTTCCCGCCCGTTGATATAAACGTTAGTTTCCATAATATGCTATCCGTGTGCCCACTTTCCTTTAAATTAACTGCCGGCCCGGGAGGCTATTCAAACGCCATTGAGTCAAAGAGGACATTCCAGGCATTACCATCATAAATAGCAGCGCCTCTGGAGCCACAAACCATCATCACTGTCCCATCGGGTGAAACATCAATTCTTTTACTTAAAACGGCCACTTCAGGAGGAACAGGTTTATGTTTTGCATGCATGGCGAGCACCAGTTTTTCATCTTCCAGCACCCAGATGCCATAATCACTGGCACACCAGAGACGTCCATCAAACCATCCCATGTCGAGGAATGGCATGGTCATTCCGCCATGCGTAATTTGTGTCCATTGTTCATTGCGACCCTTCCATATAGCACCGTCAAAATCAGCAATATAAACAAATCCGTCACCGGCACAACAAACTGTGTACAGAAGTTTATTTGTCGGAAAAGGGAGTTGTTTCCATTGCTCACCATTAAAGTGATAAACGGTTCCCGTTCCACCCACTGCATACATATCTGACTCGGAAAAACCCGCCAAATCCTCAAAAAAGCCTCTGGTTATAGCTTCTGCTTTTCTCTCTGTATACCCCTCAGGAACAGGTATGCTTTGTGAGCACTCCTGCCAAATATGATGGTCAATGCGTTTATATATTCTGAATCCACTGGCCACTGCGTAAATATTGGTTCCTACTCTGAGTACTTTACTGATTGCAGAGTACATATCAACAGTTCCCGGTATGGAAATATCTAAATCATTCTCTCTTCCTTTATATTCATCTTCTTTATAACTCACAACTGCTCTTCCCTGACTGACCATCACATATTCATTATTCGATGGCGACCAACCAGAAGATATCGTCACCAGGGATATACCGTTGGCTCGGCGACCATATATGCATTTCTCTGGTGGGTTATTAATGGAAATAGAAATTAATCTTTTTTCGGGAATATAAAATGGGTTATCATAATCATCATGATTTTCCTCGACTAGCTCAATCAATGCAAGTCCTACGCGTCCATGCTCAAAACCATAGGTGCAATCATATATATCAAAACCTTTGAAATATTTTTCCCATATTTCTTTGTTTATGATCATTTCATCTCCTTAAATATCGCCATCATTATCATTACTATTCCCATCCCCTGCATCAGCATTCACTTTGGCTGAGTTTAAATCACCGCAGGTATAGGCGTCTCCGTAAGCTTTATCCATTTGTGCTTTCAGGCAAGATTTATCGCAACCATACATTAGCGCAATTTCATCTATTACCATATCCCTGGCAGTTTCATAACTCATTTCTTTCCCGGAATTACCTGCTTCGATTAATTTTGCAGTTGTCGCATGCATTGCTCCATGTGTACCTGTATGATTGTCTTTCCCTTCCAGACAAATTGTAGGAGCCTTACCTTCTTTGTATTTTCCCCAGCAATTTTTTGTTGGGTATTTATTACGGGGCATTCTGTATGTTAATTTTCCTTCTTCATTGCGATGCGAAGGATCTTTGTTCCATTCTTCCCTTGCTGCCGCAGATTTTTCCTGATCTCTAAACATAGTATCAGCCAACAGATGATGCCCTGTTTGTCCTGGGCAGCATCCTTTTCCTTCCCAGTTATTTAGCGAGTCCGTTTTATTAAATAGAACCAGCATACATTTCCTAGCACGTAAACACCGATTAGCAAATGCATAAGCAGCCTGTGTTTCTGCCATTATTTCATTAGCCAGCGACTTCTGCTCTTTTTCAGATAGGTTTTTGAAATTTTTGATTTTATCTTTGTATTTCTCAAATTTATGAATCGCTTCATCCATTTTTTTGGATATGTTTTTTAATTCCTCCAGTTCTTTCTTCATCTCTGGAATTTTTTCGTAAAGCTCAATACCTGTCAGGGAAAGATTACGAAAGCCCGCTCCCCGCAAGGACTGACGCCAGATACTTTCT
>NZ_JABWMS020000125.1:0-4434 GCF_013369155.2 Escherichia sp. 94.0001
TCCTGTTTACCTCTTTCTCAGGGAGTTTAGTCTCCAGGATTCCCGGGGCGGTTCATCCAGCGTTAATTCCCTTTCCTGCCAGTGCAGAGGGAGCTTATGTATTTTCTCCAGTCCCAGGTAACCAACCTGAACCAGCCCTTGTGTTTCCAGGCTGTTAGTCCGTTTAGGGCGGCGCATGAATTCCCGGAACAACAACATTTCCGAAAGCTTTAGAGGCCCGCCGTTTTTATTAAACACTTCAGGCTGCAAATAGTGGTTATATTTCAGTACCGGGCCACGGATATCGGCTTTATCTTTAAGCTCGTTAACCATTTCTGTCCAGGTGCGGGATACCAGGGTAGTTGCTGCTTTTCCACCGGTTGCAGCCTGATAAGCCTGTTCAAGCTGTTCAGCCTGCGCTTGTGACAATTTCGCCTGGTCTGGCATTCCCCAGCTTCGATATTCTTCTGCCTGCTCACGGGCTTGCTTCGCCCTGGCCGCTAATTTTTCCAGATCGGCATTGGCATTCGGCGCTGTAGACGTTTGCGTCCTTTGATGCCAGCTGAGAATTTCGACTACGCTTCCGCGTAAGCGACTGCGTTCTGCTTCTTGCTGCATACGCACCGCCATTCGGGCTGTCCCTTGTCGACTGTCTGTAAAGGTGATGAGTCGACGACCTCGTCCTGGCAACGAATCTGGTCCGACGCCCTCTTTGCCTTCATCACTGGTAAAGTCCTGACAATACTCTAGAACGGTGGGCACGATATTAGTAACGTAAAATGGCCCACCTAATAGTGCACGCCGGAAGGGCTGTTTCCCGCTCACGCCGCTGTAGCCACAGCCACTGGCGCCACAAACCTTTTTATCATTAATAATCAGCGGAATGCTGTCATTGTTAATAACGCCAATACGGCGCGTCTGACGGTCGAGGCGTTGTAGGGTATAGCCTGTCTCGCTGGTCTCTCCTGCGGCAATAATCAACGGAGGCTGGAAACCGTTCTCTTTTTCGACTTTTTCCTCTGTAGTGTCATGTTCAACAGGTACTTCATCCTGCAAGGAGAACTCATCGCCACCTTTATTTTCCCATTGGACAAGTTTGCCCTTTTTGTCCTGCGCCAGAAGATGAGGCTCATTACAATCATTACAGAACGCCACTTCGTAGACAGGGCTTCCACAGTCGCAATTTTGTCGCTGGTTCACATACACATAGCCAAAGGGCCAGCCTTTTTCGAGCGGTGTACCGTGCTTTAATCTGCAATCTTTATCAACACAAGCCCATATTCCCTGGGTATTACGCTGGAAGATATGCGCCCTGACTTTAAGAAATGCGGGATCCTTTGCATTAGGTTGAGTCCCTGAACAGACATCGATCCAACGCAGTACTTCCTGCTGGCTGTAATGCTGTTTTGTCAGCACGTTTAACCGTTCTGTTATCTCATCCAGCTTCATCGGATTGGGCTGTTTGACCAACATCTCACGTATGTAACGCGCTTCGGGGGAATGCGTAAGCGCATAAAAGCGCTCAGGACTTATCCCTTTAATTTTATTATCATTTTTATCTCTTAGATCCAGATCAGGTATTTGCTCTATCTCGTCTAACGGAACAGAAACGTTTTTGGATGGTTCCAGTTCAGGAATCACCCGACTTCCGTCCAGAACATCGATGCGCTCCTGCGGGATACCGGATAATTCAGAGAGAAATTTTTTCAGCTGCTTTTCAGCGTCGCTGCCGGCAATGGTCGCAGAGGTCGCGACAAAGCGCACGTCATCTGGTGTCACGCCAAACGCGGTCATCACACGACGCAGCTGGAGCGCCAGTTCAGCGGCCTGCGACCCTACATAGGTATGCGCTTCATCCAGTACAATCCAGCGTAGTGATTTTTGTGCTTTAGATTGCTGGATAATCGGGGCGTCGACCTGGCGAACCATCATATATTCCAGCATCGTGCCGTTGGTCACCAGAATCGGCGCAGGTTCTTCACGCATTTTTTCGCGCGAGAGCACCTCATTCGGCCTTTTTGCCTGTTCGCTTTTTACCGAAGCGTGTAGGTTTTCGGTGTTGCCGTTGTAAAGGCAGTAGCGGATCCCTGTACCAAAACCACGCGTCCAGGCATCCAGACGCTCGCGCTGTGAATTAATCAGGGCGTTCAATGGATAGAGAAAAAGGGCTCGGACACCGACCAACGGATTGTTGCCATTTTCATGCAGTTCCCGGTAAAGATCTTCCAGCACCGGTACCATAAAACATTCCGTTTTACCTGAACCCGTACCACTGGTTACCACCACTGAATGTTTCTTTTCCAGCAAAGCTTTCCAACTGGCTAACTGGTGCGTAAAAGGCCTCCAGTCAGCACCAAACCGGTACCGGCCATTATTCTGATCATCCAGTGAATCAACCACTGCTTTGCTCAACAATGCGTTGCCTTCCGTCAGGCTGCGCATCGTGTGGTTTGACTCCTTCCAGCCAAACATTTGCTGGAATACCGGAGAAGCAAGGAATGAGCCCGGTTTCCCACAATCAGCCCCCATTTGTTGCGCGAGATGTTCACGCAGCTGCGGGTTGGTAACGCCCATGATACTGAGCGTTGCTTCAGTTGAACGAGACAACGATTGTTCAATAAGTGACGAAAAATAGCGTGTAGTCATCCTTATTCCTTTTTATTTTTTAGCAACATAACGCAACAGGCTGCACTGGAAGATGGCCTTAAACCAGCGGGAATCGAAATCCCTGACTTGCCTCAGGAAAAATACGGCACCGGGTTTACGGTCAAATACAGATTCAAAAGAAGCATTTCCGCTTGCCACAGCTGCAGCGAAGACGGGTAACAAGGCCACGGAATAGCGGTGATTTGCGTCAGGATTAATACCAATCACTGGATTTTTTTGTGATGCCATCCAGCTATGCAGCCGCTTGCTGCCGTACTCTGGCCATTGAGCTTCACTATGCTCACGTAAAAGCTCCTGATACCACACGTGGACAAAAGACTCAGGAATAGACGGGGGGAGATGTCCGTTACTTAACCATTTCTCAATTTCATCGGCATATGTCGGGAACACGAGCCCCAGCCGTTGAAACATATTAGTAACCAGTAATTTCTGGGTTTCCTCCGGTGCACCTTTTTGGCTCAGGAACAATTTGAAACGCTCAGATGCCGCTTTGATCTCAAAGATGGGGAAAAACTCCCATAGAATAGGGAACTCATTCTCAATACGACTCAGGTACTCTGCTGACATTTCAAATTTGAAGAGCGACATTGCCAATGCCTGCGGATGCTGCACCAGTGCACGCCATACTTCAAAGGTTGCCAGTGGTAAATAACCAAATTGATCGTACAGGCTACGCATAAATTGCCAGCCGGAATGGGCAGGATCGTTAGCCATCTGTCCGAGAACCAGTGTGATGGTATTAACTTCTGCCTGTGGATTAAAAAGCTGGGTCGCTTTCTGCAATGAGCGGATGTTGCTTTCTTCTACCGGTAACGAAGATTCGCCACGAATGAAGCAGGGACGAAAAGCCATCTCTTCACCCGGTTTAGGGACAACCAACCACGGTCCATTTTTGTTAACGATTGAGCTCAACTCATATTCACCGACAGGCACTCCCTCGCTCATTCTAGATGCTAAGGGAATGGATTTCCTCTCGGGTTCACTTAACAGCATGATAACGGGGGAAGGAATCTGCCCAGCACGATGGTTCACTGACTGGCTGAGTAATAGTTCTTTTTCATAATCATAGCGCAGGCTGTATTTATAGCGACGAATTTGCCAGGCCATGACCACACCTGCCCCCGTAATACGCATCTCAACAACCTGATCAATACCTGCCTCAAGTGAAATCAGGTTCTCAATATGTTCGCGCAGACTATAGAGATTCAATTCAACAGGACGATCGCTCAACGCCGTATAACACCATTCATGCCATGCCTGTAATCCACTAACGGAGCGCAAATATAACTGCAATGTATATTTTGTCGGCTCGCCATTTCTGGAGAACAGAAACGCTCTGGAACCCAGCAGATCATGCAGCGTAATGTTTTTATCCAGAGGACGTCCGTTTACATCAAGAGCGAGACAGCCTTTAGCGGGAAAAGGTAACTCAATATCGATGGGGTCAGCCGCCAAATTAGGCAGAACTTGTAATGTAATAAATGCCGGAGGTACCCCTTCCGCTTTGAGTTGTATCTCTGTTCGCCCCTCAGTACGCTTACGTGTAGCCTCCAATGTTTTATCTTTAAGTTTTGCTACACAAGGATGCTGTGTGGTGATTACGATAGTGCCTTCATTTGCGTGTATTCCACCTTTTATCTCAATACTGAAATCAGCAGGCAAAATACCGATTTTGCGACGCAAGAGCGTTTCATTCTTACTATTACGGATAGAAAGATATTGAGCCCCCAGCATCTCTGAACCGCCCCGGGAATCCTGGAGACTAAACTCCCTGAGAAAGAGGTAAAC
>NZ_JABWMS020000126.1:0-4248 GCF_013369155.2 Escherichia sp. 94.0001
TGATGGTGATACCACGAGCTTTTTCTTCCGGCGCGTTATCGATCTGGTCGAATGCGCGAGCAGCACCGCCGTAGGTTTTAGCCAGTACGGTAGTGATTGCAGCGGTCAGCGTTGTTTTACCATGGTCAACGTGGCCGATAGTACCGACGTTAACGTGCGGTTTTGTACGTTCAAACTTTTCTTTAGACATCGATTGTCCCTCTAAGACACGGATAAATCGGTGATATCACCACATCAACCAGGCAACATGCCCGACTTGTTGAATGCAATAAACAGAAGGAAAAAACAGGGAGGAGAAAAGAAGTGGTGCTGATAGGCAGATTCGAACTGCCGACCTCACCCTTACCAAGGGTGCGCTCTACCAACTGAGCTATATCAGCACATCTTGGAGCGGGCAGCGGGAATCGAACCCGCATCATCAGCTTGGAAGGCTGAGGTAATAGCCATTATACGATGCCCGCATCCTGGAACTCGGCTACCTGATTTTCATTCTGCACTGAATATCGAGAGAAGCTCTCTTTATTCGAGCCGGTAAGCGAACTTATCGTCTCGGGCTACGCCATCGCGTGGCCGAAATTGGTGGTGGGGGAAGGATTCGAACCTTCGAAGTCTGTGACGGCAGATTTACAGTCTGCTCCCTTTGGCCGCTCGGGAACCCCACCGGACTTGATGGTGCCGACTACCGGAATCGAACTGGTGACCTACTGATTACAAGTCAGTTGCTCTACCTACTGAGCTAAGTCGGCATCAAGTAGCGCGCATTCTATGGAGACATGCGAGTTCATGCAACTAAAAAATTGCATAATTTGTTTTATTGGTCACATTTTATGCGACACGATGAAGAAACAGTCGAACAGAGGGCAAATTAGCACACTTTTTCAACATCATTGTTCTCAACAATGCGCTCCTTCTAAAGCGCAATTCTTTTTATCAGATGGAATATCTGTCACATTGCTTTTCAACGATAGCTTCCTGGGAGAGATTTTTTCTTATTATTCCTCCCCATCTGGTGTTACCCTCCTGCCCATTAACCCATTCAACAGAACTGTGACGCGCCATGGCAAATATCGTTTTGCCGATAGAGCTATGACCGCCAGAAACATGCTTATGAGTATAAAAGAGCAAACGTTAATGACGCCTTACCTACAGTTTGACCGCAACCAGTGGGCAGCTCTGCGTGATTCCGTACCTATGACGTTATCGGAAGATGAGATCGCCCGTCTCAAAGGTATTAATGAAGATCTCTCGTTAGAAGAAGTTGCCGAGATCTATTTACCTCTGTCACGTTTGCTGAACTTCTATATAAGCTCGAATCTGCGCCGTCAGGCAGTTCTGGAACAGTTTCTTGGTACCAACGGGCAACGCATTCCTTACATTATCAGTATCGCAGGTAGCGTCGCGGTGGGGAAAAGTACAACCGCCCGTGTATTGCAGGCACTATTAAGCCGTTGGCCGGAGCATCGTCGTGTTGAACTGATCACGACTGATGGCTTCCTTCACCCTAATCAGGTGCTGAAAGAACGTGGTCTGATGAAGAAGAAAGGCTTCCCGGAATCGTATGATATGCATCGCCTGGTGAAGTTTGTTTCCGATCTCAAATCCGGCGTGCCAAACGTTACGGCACCTGTTTACTCGCATCTTATTTATGATGTGATCCCGGATGGAGATAAAACTGTTGTTCAGCCTGATATTTTAATTCTTGAAGGGTTAAATGTCTTACAGAGCGGGATGGATTATCCACACGATCCACATCATGTTTTTGTTTCTGATTTTGTCGATTTTTCGATATATGTTGATGCACCGGAAGACTTACTTCAGACGTGGTATATCAACCGTTTCCTGAAATTCCGCGAAGGGGCTTTTACAGACCCGGATTCCTATTTTCATAACTACGCGAAATTAACTAAAGAAGAAGCGATTAACACTGCCATGACATTGTGGAAAGAGATCAACTGGCTGAACTTAAAGCAAAATATTCTACCTACTCGTGAGCGCGCCAGTTTAATCCTGACAAAGAGTGCTAATCACGCGGTAGAAGAGGTCAGACTACGCAAATAATTTAAAGGGGAGCTAATGCTCCCCTTTCTTATTTTTCTGCACTACGCAGGGATATTTCACCGCCCATCCAGGGTTTTATTATTCCATCCTGCTCAAGCAATAAAGCGCCTTGTTTGTCTATTCCGCGTGAAATGCCAAATATTTCTTTATCACCAATGATAAGTTTTACTGGGCGATTAATAAAATTATCCAGTTTTTCCCAGCGCGAAAGATAAGGTGCCAATCCTTCTTGCTCGAAGAGTTCCAGCGCCGCACGTAATTCACGTATTAGCATGGCCGCCAACGCATTACGATCGAGATTGATCCCAGCTTCCTGCAGCGTGATCCACCCCTGATTAACGACACTCTCTTCAACACGACGCATTGCCATGTTGATCCCGGCACCAACGACTATTTGCGCCGCATCGCCGGTTTTGCCAGTCAGCTCCACAAGAATACCTGCCAGCTTGCGATCCTGCAGATAGAGGTCATTCGGCCATTTAACACGAACTTTATCAGCACCCAGCTTGCGTAATACTTCCGCCATCACGATACCGATAACCAGACTTAAACCAATCGCCGCAGCCGGGCCTTGTTCCAGACGCCAGAACATCGACAAATACAAGTTTGCGCCAAAAGGCGAAAACCATTTCCGACCTCGGCGACCACGACCAGCCTGCTGATATTCTGCAACGCAGGCATCGCCCGATTTAAGCTCTCCGATACGATCAAGAAGGTACTGATTCGTGGAGTCAATAACTGGCAACACGGCTACACTGCCGCCATCCAGCTGACTCAATATCTTTTCGGCATTAAGTAACTGGATTGGCTCGGGCAAGCTGTATCCTTTACCCGGAACGGTAAAGACATCAACGCCCCAGTCACGCAGTTTTTGAATATGTTTATTAATGGCCGCCCGGCTCATTCCTAACGTTTCACCCAGCTGCTCACCAGAGTGAAATTCGCCATTCGCTAACAGGGCGATCAATTTCAGCGGCACGGTGTTATCCTTCATGAAATTGTCTCCACTGCGCTCACTTCACCTGATGCGCCAATAAAGCGGACTTCAGGCTCAAGCCAGACATTAAATTTTTCACCAACTTTCTGTCTTACATGATGCGCCAGCTGTACAACATCTTCGCTTTTTGCGTTGTGCTCATTTATGAGAACCAGCGCCTGTTGACGGTGTACCGCAGCACCACCAATTTGCGTCCCTTTAAGCTGGCACTGATCGATAAGCCAACCTGCTGCCAATTTTACTGAACCGTCTGTCTGGGGATAATGTGGTGCTGTTGGAAATTGTGCCAACAACGCGTTAGCCGCTTCGGCAGAAACAACAGGATTTTTGAAGAAACTACCCGCATTACCGTTCACTTTTGGATCGGGAAGTTTTGTAGTCCTCATATGACACACTGCATCAAATACTTGCTGTGGCGTTACCGTTGAAGGGTCCAGACGAGTTAAGTCACCATACGTTAGTACAGGTTGCCACTCTTTTGGCAGGCGCAGACCTACGGCTACAATGGCGAAGCGGTCCTGGTATTCATGTTTAAAAATACTGTCGCGATAGCCAAAACGGCACTCTTTGGCAGTTAAGCGCACTTGCTTGCCTGTCGCCAGTTCAACACAGTCAACATAAGCGCAAACTCGCTGTAATTCTACGCCATAAGCACCAATATTCTGGATAGGTGATGAGCCGACACAACCAGGAATTAACGCCAGATTTTCCAGACCTGGCATACCTTCCTGCAAAGTGTATTTTACCAAGCGATGCCAGTTTTCTCCGGCTCCTACATGTAAATACCACGCATCAGGTTCATCATGAATTTCGATACCTTTGATCCGGTTGATGATCACCGTGCCGCGATAGTCTTCCAGAAAAAGTACATTACTTCCTTCACCCAGAATAAGAACGGGTTGCCCTTCTGCGGTTGCATGCTGCCAGGCATTGAGTAATTGTTGTTCGTCTTCGGCACATACAATGTGCTGAGCATTATGATCAATGCCAAATGTGTTCCAGGGTTTTAAGGAGTGGTTCATAGCTGCTTTCCTGATGCAAAAACGAGGCTAGTTTACCGTATCTGTGGGGGGATGGCTTGTAGATATGACGACAGGAAGAGTTTGTAGAAACGCAAAAAGGCCCAGTCTTCCGACTGGGCCTTCTGCTTAATTTGATGCCTGGCAGTTCCCTACTCTCGCATGGGGAGACCC
>NZ_JABWMS020000127.1:0-4031 GCF_013369155.2 Escherichia sp. 94.0001
AGATAAAGATGTCATTTTAAATGAAGTATTGTCTATTATTGAACATGTATGGTTAACAGAAGACTGGCTCCTGGAAAGCCCTTCTCGGGTATCGATTGTCGAAGATAAACATGTTTATTATTTCCACCTATTGAAAGACTTTTTTGCATCATTACCTGACGCTTGTTTTATTGATAGGGAACAGAGAGATAATGCATTATTAATGATTGGTAAAGTAATTGATTATAAGGAGGATGTTATTTGATATTGATTTTTTAATTGTTTTTGGTCTTGCTAAGAAAGATTATTAAGAGGTATATACATGGATACATCAACTGCAACATCAGTTGCCAGTGCGAACGCGAGTACTTCGACATCGACAGTCTATGACTTAGGCAGCATGTCGAAAGACGAAGTAGTTCAGCTATTTAATGAAGTCGGTGTTTTTCAGGCTGCGCTTCTCATGTTTGCCTATATGTATCAGGCACAAAGCGATCTGTCGATTGCAAAGTTTGCTGATATGAATGAGGCATCTAAGGAGTCAACCACTGCCCAAAAAATGGCTAATCTTGTGGATGCTAAAATTGCTGAGGTTCAGAGCAGTTCTAACAAGGATGCGAAAGCCAAACTTCCTCAAGAAGTGATCGACTATATAAAAGATCCTCGTAATGGCATTACGGTCAGTGATGTAAAAGACATTACTGTTGAATTAGGCGCTGGTGATTTGCAAACGGTGAAGGCAGCTATTTCGGCCAAATCGAATAACTTGACCACGGTAGTGAATAATAGCCAGCTTGAAATACAGCAAATGTCAAATACGTTAAACTTATTAACGAGTGCACGTGCTGATATTCAGTCACTGCAATACAGAACTATTTCAGCAATATCCCTTGGTAAATAACCGGAGATAACTATGCTCAATGTAAATAGCGATATCCAGTCGATGAGGTCTGGGGCCAGCGCTGCTACGGCTACTTCAGGTATTAATCAGCCTGAAGTGACTTCCGCGCTGGATTTACAACTGGTTAAATCCACGGCCCCATCAGCAAGTTGGACAGAAAGTACCGCTTTACCAACGCCACCGGCAGGCCACTCATTAGTGACGCCCTCTGCTGCTGAGGATGTCCTGAGTAAACTGTTTGGTGGTATTAGTGGTGAAGTTAGGAGTCGAACAGAGGGAACCGAACCACAGCGCAGCACTCAGAATGCAAGCTCTGGCTATCCTTATCTTTCTCAGGTGAATAACGTTGACCCTCAGGCCATGATGATGATGGTCACCCTGTTATCCCTGGATGCTTCAGCGCAGAAAGTTGCGAGTATGAAAAACTCCAACGAGATCTACACGGATGGGCAAAATAAGGCGCTGGATAATAAAACGCTGGAGTTTAAAAAGCAGCTCGAAGAACAACAGAAAGCCGAAGAGAAAGCACAAAAAAGTAAAATTGTTGGTCAGGTCTTTGGTTGGTTGGGCGTCGCGGTAACTGCTATTGCAGCTATTTTTAACCCGGCACTCTGGGCTGTTGTTGCCGTTAGCGCAACAGCAATGGCACTGCAAACTGCAGTTGATGTAATGGGCGATAAGGCCCCGCAGGCGTTAAAGACAGCAGCGCAAGTCTTTGGCGGAGTATCTATTGCTGCAAGTATTCTGACAGCCGGCATTGGCGGGGTGTCTTCACTTATGTCTAAAGTTGGCGATGTCGCTAACAAAGTTGGTTCAAACATCGTGAAAACAGTTACTAAACTGGCCGATGTATTTGTTGAGAACGTTGTTTCAAAAGTTGCGGCAACGGCAAATGGATTTACGACCTCTGCACGTTCTATTGGGACAACTGTGCTGAATAATGATTCTGCGCAATACAGCATATTGGCTCAGTTATCTGCTTACGCGGTGCAAAACTTAACTCGACAGAGTGAAAACCTGGGTGAGAGTGCGAAGGTTGAGCTGGATAAAGCTGCAGCCGAGTTGCGAAACCAGGCAAGCTATTTACAAAATGCTTCTCAGTTAATATCCGACTCAGCACGAGTAAATAGCCGTATTGTTAGTGGTCGAGTTTAATTATTAAAGAGAATTTAATTATGAATACTATTGATTATACTAATCAAGTAATGACGGTTAATTCTGTTTCGGAGAATACTACCGGCTCTAATGCAATTACCGCATCTGCTATTAATTCATCTTTGCTTACCGATGGTAAGGTCGATGTTTCTAAACTGATGCTGGAAATTCAAAAACTCCTGGGCAAGATGGTGCGTATATTGCAGGATTACCAACAGCAACAGTTGTCGCAGAGCTATCAGATCCAACTGGCCGTTTTTGAGAGCCAGAATAAAGCCATTGATGAAAAAAAGGCCGCTGCAACAGCCGCTCTGGTTGGTGGGGCTATTTCATCAGTATTGGGGATCTTAGGCTCTTTTGCAGCAATTAACAGTGCTACGAAAGGCGCGAGTGATATTGCTCAACAAACCGCCTCTACATCTTCTAAGGCTATTGATGCGGCTTCTGATACTGCGACTAAAACGTTGACTAAGGCAACGGAAAGCGTTGCTGATGCTGTTGAAGATGCATCCAGCGTGATGCAGCAAGCGATGACTACAGCAACGAGAGCGGCCAGCCGTACATCTGACGTTGCAGATGACATTGCCGATTCTGCTCAGAGAGCTTCTCAGCTGGCTGAAAACGCTGCAGATGCCGCTCAGAAGGCAAGTCGGGCAAGCCGCTTTATGGCTGCAGTAGATAAGATTACTGGCTCTACACCATTTATTGCCGTTACCAGTCTTGCCGAAGGCACGAAGACATTGCCAACAACGGTATCTGAATCAGTCAAATCTAACCATGAGATTAGCGAACAGCGTTATAAGTCTGTGGAGAACTTCCAGCAGGGTAATTTGGATCTGTATAAGCAAGAAGTTCGCAGAGCGCAGGATGATATCGCTAGCCGTCTGCGTGATATGACAACAGCCGCTCGCGATCTCACTGATCTTCAGAATCGTATGGGTCAATCGGTTCGCTTAGCTGGGTAATTGATCATGGTCGATACGTTTAATGATGAAGTGCTTAATCACTATCTTGAACAAAAAGGGTACACAATACAGAAGGAGTTTCTTTGTGGCAGTGCCTTTTTTATCGGATGGCGGATTGAGACCTCTTTTTTCTCATTAGCGTACAGACTTGATGAACAAGAACTGATTTTGTGCTCTTTTGAAGCACGTAACCAAACAGGGCTTAACGGCCCTGTTTTATCACTGACTCGCTTGCTCGAAGAGTTGTACCACCATTTTTCGGGTATTAAGAAAATCAGTGCGATGAAATCTAAGATTGGTTCAGATTCAGAACGTCAAAAGCGCGAAGAGTTGTTTAATTACTTCATCAGAAAGGGCGCTGTGCAGCAAGAAACAGAAGACGGAATTTGGTTCGTAATGAATGTAAATAGTTAGAAATTTTTATTTCTATTAACTATTGAGGAAAATTTAATGAATTTATCTGAAATTACTCAACAAATGGGTGAAGTAGGTAAAACGCTGAGTGATTCTGTGCCAGAGTTACTTAATAGCACCGATTTGGTTAATGACCCTGAAAAAATGTTAGAGCTGCAGTTCGCGGTTCAGCAATATTCTGCTTATGTTAACGTAGAAAGTGGAATGCTGAAAACGATAAAAGATTTGGTCTCAACCATTTCCAACCGTAGCTTTTAATTTTTATGGTTAATGATGTTTCTGCCAACAAGATACTGGTGTGGGCGGCTGTAGCTGCGGCAAATCATAAGCTTCCCAAATATGCAGAATCTATCCTGAATGTATTGCCGCAAATTATACCCGATAAAAAAGATATCGCACATTTAGAATTTATTATTTTATATGGATTAAATAGAAAAAATGATGCGGTAAAGGCTCTGGAGGACTTTATGGATGATGAGACAAGCCAGTTGTTATGCAGTCTGGTCCACGAGAATAATAGAAGCTGGACACTAATGTTTTAATCTCATATTGAGTTTAAACAATTGATAAATTTCATTTTGGTATGCTATAAATTTTAACAGAGATATTTATAATAC
>NZ_JABWMS020000128.1:0-3786 GCF_013369155.2 Escherichia sp. 94.0001
TTTTTAAACATTTTAGCTTTTATATTGGCGAGCAATATATTAACAACATTATAATTATTGGTTTTAATAGCGCTATTTAAATCATAAGTTGAGTTTATTTTTTCCTATATAAAGAAGTATTTCATTTTTATTTACCCCAAACTCTTTCTCAAAGTCATCTATCGCCAAGAACAATGCCTTGACACTTTCTTTTTTATTTTTTGATAACGCTACAGAAATCGCGCTCACACCACGGTTATCTTTCGCAAGGAATAGAGTTTCCAGGTCTTCCCGGCTAAAGTTAAATTTTCGGGCCAACTCTTTTAAATTTGTTATATATTCATTAATCTTATTAAGATTATCGTGTTGCAGTGACATATATAACCCATATGTTCCCCCTGGTCCTTTAGCAGCAAGAATCTCAAGAACCTTTGATACTGTCATTTCTTGGGAATTTCTTAACTTATCGAAAAAAAGAACAATATTTTCATACGTCCCCATTTGCATTAATAGATATAATGCTGATGGTGATAATGGTGGTTGCAATTCATTTTCTATACCACTTAATAAATGGGCCTGCTCTCGAGGGAGATAAGGAATTATGCCTACACACTCGGAGCAAATTTCTGTTTTTACCCATTTTATATTCGCCAACTCAATATTTATAAATGATTGTAATGACCCAAAAGAATCACAGTTTTTTGCTTTATAGCGTACTGCAGTATTGGTTGCATTAGGATCATAAAAGGATACAACATATTCAGTTTCTCCGGCAGGCGTTTGTTTTATCCTCAAGCGGACGGCCATAGCGTGTTTTTGAGATTTAACGATTGCCGCCATATGCGTTAACTTCTCTTTTTCCATTCTGTGAAAGAAGACAGATAATATCTCCCCGAACTTGTCACTAGCAACGACGCATGTACCTGGTGGTGGATTGTTTATTAGATTATCAAATTGCTGATCAAGCTCGTATGGAAAATGTTGCTGTATCCCTTCTGGAGTTGAATAGCATTCCTTCAATGGAACTTTACCTGTATTTTCATTCATTGAATCTATACAATACTGCAGAGAAATATGCCTGCACACGACTAAATCTTCTGGTTTTTCATTAAAATAAACCTTACAGTTATAATCTACAATATCATATTTACTATTAGCTTTTTTCTGCTCTTTAGTAAAACTCTCATCATCTGCGTTCGTATGAGAGCGAATAAAAATATCTTTGAGGGATGTTGTAAGCGCAGGCGGTACAAAAATCTGTGTAGCATACTTTCCTTCAGCATCCCCCACAGTTACAATCATACTTTCAGGGTCTTGCTCAGATGTGGAGACAATAATAATAAGTCCACCACCGATAAAAACCCATGGTTCAATCTCACTGCTATTATTAACAAAATCACTTAATGAACCCGCTTTTTCAAGTGAATAAACTGAAGGATTTTTAAGATACGACACTATATCGTCAACGATTAATTGAGTTTTATTTTTTCCTCCATCCAAATCAGGTATGAAAGAAGAAGATTGTACACATACTCTGCTAACAGTTACGTTATCAACCATTTTCTTTCTCCTCATTCATATGAAAGTTGTAGTAATAATAAGGTTACTATTTAAATATCAACTATCAAATTTCGCTCATTTATAGAGTTATTCGTCTTTTTACGTCATTTCCCTATAAGGTCATCGACCTGGTAATGAGGTGAGTAAACCGCGACACGTCAACGTGGGAAAAAGCTCCTTGTAATGGTATCCCTATAATCAATGCCATCACCTTCAACAATAATGATAAAAATTAAAAAATTATCCACCCACGGATTTATGTTAATATTCCGTATGCGCCAGCTCCCACAAACACAGCCAATAACTAATTGTGATTCGATTCACATTTAAACAATTTCAGCATAGACAAATTTCTTGAGTATTATACTGTAGCCTCGTGTCTTTCGAGGATAAGTGCATTATGAATATCTTACATATATGTGTGACCTCAAAATGGTTCAATATTGACAACAAGATTGTCGATCACCGCCCTTGATTTGCCCTTCTGTAACCATCACCAAAGCCAAACCGATTAGATTCAATGTGATCTATTTGTTTGCTATATCTTAATTTTGCCTTTTGCAAAGGCTGTCTCTCATTTATTTACTTGTTTTAGTAAATGATGGTCTTGGCATATATAACTGGCGAATTAATAGATATTGCAAATATCATATTCACAGGGATCACTGTAATTAAAATAAATGAAGGATTATGTAATGGAAAACTTTAAACATCTCCCTGAACCATTCCGCATTCGTGTTATTGAGCCTGTAAAACGTACGACTCGCGCTTACCGTGAAGAGGCAATTATTAAATCCGGTATGAACCCGTTCCTGCTGGATAGTGAAGATGTGTTTATCGATTTACTGACCGACAGCGGTACCGGGGCAGTGACGCAGAGTATGCAGGCCGCGATGATGCGCGGCGACGAAGCCTACAGCGGCAGCCGCAGCTACTATGCGTTAGCCGAATCAGTGAAAAATATCTTTGGTTATCAATACACTATTCCGACTCACCAGGGCCGTGGTGCAGAGCAAATCTATATTCCTGTTCTGATTAAAAAACGCGAGCAGGAAAAGGGCCTGGATCGCAGCAAAATGGTGGCGTTCTCTAACTATTTCTTTGATACCACGCAGGGCCATAGCCAGATCAACGGCTGTACCGTGCGTAACGTCTATATCAAAGAAGCCTTCGATACGGGCGTGCGTTACGACTTTAAAGGCAACTTTGACCTTGAGGGATTAGAACGCGGTATTGAAGAAGTTGGCCCGAATAACGTGCCGTATATCGTTGCAACCATCACCAGTAACTCCGCAGGTGGTCAGCCGGTTTCACTGGCAAACTTAAAAGCGATGTACAGCATCGCGAAGAAATACGATATTCCGGTGGTCATGGACTCCGCACGCTTTGCCGAAAACGCCTATTTCATCAAGCAGCGTGAAGCAGAATACAAAGACTGGACTATCGAGCAGATCACCCGCGAAACCTACAAATATGCCGATATGCTGGCCATGTCCGCCAAGAAAGATGCAATGGTGCCGATGGGCGGCCTGCTATGCGTGAAAGACGACAGCTTCTTTGATGTGTACACCGAGTGCAGAACCCTTTGCGTGGTACAGGAAGGCTTCCCGACATATGGCGGCCTGGAAGGCGGCGCGATGGAGCGTCTGGCGGTAGGTCTGTATGACGGCATGAATCTGGACTGGCTGGCTTATCGTATCGCGCAGGTGCAGTATCTGGTCGATGGTCTGGAAGAGATTGGCGTTGTCTGCCAACAGGCGGGCGGTCACGCGGCGTTCGTTGATGCCGGTAAACTGTTGCCGCATATCCCGGCAGATCAGTTCCCGGCACAGGCGCTGGCCTGCGAGCTGTATAAAGTCGCCGGTATCCGTGCGGTAGAAATTGGCTCTTTCCTGTTAGGCCGCGATCCGAAAACCGGTAAACAACTGCCGTGCCCGGCTGAGCTGCTGCGTTTAACCATTCCGCGCGCAACATATACTCAAACACATATGGACTTCATTATTGAAGCCTTCAAACATGTGAAAGAGAACGCGGCGAATATTAAAGGTTTAACCTTTACCTATGAGCCAAAAGTATTGCGTCACTTCACCGCAAAACTGAAAGAAGTTTAATTAATACATTCAGAGTGGCTATAAGGATGTTAGCCACTCTAACTCCCTACATCTTCAATAACAAAAATAGCCTTCCTCTAAGGAAGGTGCGAATAAGCAGGTCATTTCTTCCCAAGCTGACTCGCTGATTAAAATT
>NZ_JABWMS020000129.1:0-3402 GCF_013369155.2 Escherichia sp. 94.0001
CTTTCAGTTTGTGTGTCAGCTTTTCCGCAAGGTCTGACGGCGACGCCGCCCTGACCACGTCATAGTGTTTAAATGCCATTATTCCTCCCCTTTCCGGGATTTTCCTCAACAGTTGCGGGCCACGGTCCGGCCACAAGGAGAATCAAAAGAGGAGAACCGCAGCCCGCAAAACGAAAAAGGCCGCGCAGTTGCGCAGCCTTATAAACCCTGGTTAAAATCCACACGATAAAAATGACAATGCAAGTATCTCATGCTGTTGCCCGAACCCACTCGGGCTTTTTTTTGCATGTAAAAAGGCTCCTGCGATGAGAAGCCTGGATATATGCCTAATCTCTGTATACAGCATGATGCCGGGTGCCTCCCGGTGAATTCTGCAATGACCAGACAGAATCCGCAACTTGCCTATACAATACGCAACCAAACATCTGTCATTATGCCCCGCCGCTCAGGGGGATTCATCATGCAGGATTTTTTTAACAAACGCTCAGCATGTCAGGCAACAGTCAACTGCCTGAATTGTGAGGCATTTAACATTTCACTGTCCGGTGTCTTTCCTGTAATAAAAAGCCCGCAAAAGAGAGTCAGGGCAGATAAGTGTGGTGTGGTGCGTTGTACTGGATTCGAACCAGTGACCGATTGCTTAGAAGGCAATTGCTCTGTCCGGCTGAGCTAACAACGCAGAATACCGATAATGGACCGCCACCGGGGACTCCGAATCTCGCACAGGGTGACGTTCTTTCCTGATGAGCTAGTGGCGGTTGGTGGCCCTTGCTGGATTTGAACCAGCGACCTGGCGATTATGAGTCGCTCGCTCTCACCACTGAGCTAAAGGGCCGATTGCTGAATAATAACGACGCATGATTAACTCCGCAATCTCATCCGTTACGAATGATTAAATCCTGTACTTCCCGCACCGTCTGCTCAAAACGTTCAGTCTCCAGTTCAACGCCAGTTGCACGACGTCCCAGCGCCATCGCTGCTTTCACTGTCGACCCCGACCCCATGAAGAAATCTGCAACCAGGTCTCCCGGACGACTGCTTGCGCTGATTATCTGCTGCAACATTTCTGCCGGTTTTTCGCACGGATGTTTCCCTGGATAGTACTGCACCGGTTTATACGTCCACACATCGGTGTACGGCACCTGCACCGTCACACCGAAATACCGCCGCAGATGCTTATATTCACTCTGCAGCTCCGCATACTGTCGGTTCAGAGAGGCATACGTATCCACCAGCTGGTGGTGGGGCTTTTCCAGTTCACCCCGCTGATGCTTCTCTTCTGCCACCCGGGCAAACAGTGCCTGTAATTTCAGATAATCGCTTTCGTTCGGCAGCTGCCACTGACCGGCACTGAACCAGTGCGACACCATGTTTTTCTTTCCTGTGGCATCTGCAATCTGTTTTGCCGTTATCCCCAGGACAGCGCGCGCATCACGAAAGTAAGCAATCAGCGGGGCCATCACATGCTGTTTCAGTGCCCTACCCTTCGCCTCATACCCGGCATCTTTCGGACGATACGGCCCCTGATAATGCTCTGCGAACAGAATGCGCTCTGTGGCGGGGAAATACGCCCGCAGGCTTTCCTTGTTGCACCCGTTCCAGCGTCCGGACGGCTTTGCCCAGATGATATGGTTCAGCACGTTAAACCGCTCACGCATCATGATTTCGGTGTCAGATGCCAGACGATGGCCACAGAACAGGTAAAGACTTCCGGCAGGTTTCAGCACCCGCCAGAACTGCGCAAGACACTGGTCCAGCCACTTCAGGTAATCTTCATCACCCGCCCACTGGTTATCCCAGCCCTCGGGTTTCACTTTGAAGTACGGCGGGTCCGTGACTATCAGGTCAACAGAATTTTCGGGTAACGACCGCATAAATTCCAGGCAGTCGGCGTTGATTAACTCACAACTGGATATTTTTACAGTATTAAGCATGGATCATTAAGCCTGTCTCTGATAGGCTCATTCTGCTTTTGCGCAAAGCAGTGGGCCTGAGGTTTGCTTGTGAACCCAACGCATGAGCAGATGGCTGGTGGGTGCCCCTTACACCCACCAGCCGCCCATTTACCACAAATAAAAAAGCCTTCAGGACTGAAGGCGTCTGTAACAACCAAACTGATAGTCTGCCAGACCCGCCATAACCAGCTGGGTCAGTATTAACTGGCAGCGTTCGCGTGAAAGGTAAGTATTCTGCGCAATCTCCCCGACTGTCGCCGGGTCGGTAACGCTTAATTCATTAAACACCACTCTGGCGGTTTCTGTCATATCCTGCTGTTTCAGCATGTCTTTTTCCCTTTTCCGGTTAACGTGACACACCAATAACTCTTGTCGAAAAAGCCAGCAACCTGAAAGAACGGTATTAATAACCACCAGCGAATTTATTGCGCTGCTGTATATTACGGACACAAAAAAACCACCTTCCGGTGGCTTCCTTGTGCGAAAAAACTTGCATTTCGCCTCGCGATACAGCTTTGCGAAGCTTACAGGAATTCAAGCTGTTTCTGCGTAAAAAAGCAAGCTTTTTTTATCGAAATGAATCGTGCATAGGTACATAAAGCATGTGTTCAGCCACGGCTAACCAACCTGCAATACGTTTCTCACATGTGCTGAAACACCATTCCGGGTGAGTACGATTTAAACATTCTGCCATTTTTCTCTTACTCATTCCCCGTCCTTCGTACCTTTGCCGGAGAATATTGATTAGCCCGGGATATTCCCCAAGCACCTCACTGATAACGCGATCAATAATCAACGCCTCTGTGTCTGTACAATGTGACAACCAGCTCTTCTGCTTCCCTCTGGTCATATCCCGAAAAAATGCCTCAAGTTCCGGTTTTTCCAGCCCGGATTTCTTCATGCTGCGTAAAACCTCATTAACTGCTGTTTTCGTCAGCTTTTTCGAAACCAGTAACCGGTTAAACATATTTCCGGATTTACCCCCACCGATATACGACCACCGCCCCCACATCCGTAATTTCCCCTGGATCCAGACTGCTTCCAGCGTGTTCAGGCGTAAATGTTCGCCGCTTTTGCCTGTAATTTCCGGATATATCATATTTACGCTCACTCACTCTCAATTTTGTAAATCTTCACACCCAGCCGTCCACCAGATACTGGCTGACCACGTACAATATTGATTTCATCAAACTGCTCATCGTCCATTAACACTCCCGCATGCGTCAGCGCATCCAGCGGTGCTTTCAGAATATTGTCCAGGTCACGACGACGCTTATCCGGTGGCTCTGCAATAATTTTTATTGCCACCCGTCCGGACAGGCTTAATTTCAGTCGCTGCTGGCGAACAATAAGCACCACTGCCCGGCGATAACGCTCCCCGGCTTTTGATACAAAATATGTGCTGCCACGGCGTCGCCAGTAAGTGTTCACCGTCGGCGGGTAAGGT